>JBIKHW010000394.1:0-3117 GCA_044361935.1 Limnohabitans sp.
CACCGGTCCAAAAATCAGCGATGTCGCCCCGGGGGCCCAGCGAGATGCCGAGTTCTTCCGGGTCAACGGCCTGCTGCTGCGCAATACCAGCGCCGTAAACACACTCGACGGCTGCGGCATCTCGCTTCCCTGCCACGCGCCGGGCGAGCTGCCCGTGGGCTTGATGGCATGGCACGCGGCCATGCACGACGACACAATTTTGCAGCTGGCCTTGCTGCTCGAACCCTTGCTGCAACAGCACTGACCCCATGCACATCCTGAGCCGCTCACACGCCTGGCCCATCCTGGAGCCTGCGCAGGTGCGGCAGCTGGAGCCGCTGCTTCAGGCCCTAAGCCTGACGCCCTTGATGCAAAGCGCGGGGTTGGCCTGCGCCCGACTTGCCTTGGCCGTCGCACCACATGCCCAGCGCATCTGGGTCGCCGCAGGTCCGGGTAACAACGGCGGAGACGGTCTGGAGGCTGCTTTGCACCTGCACCAATGGGGCAAAGAGGTTGTGGTCAGCCTGGTCGCTTCCACCGGATTTGGCCCGTCAGATGCGCAAGCCGCCTTGCAACGGGCGCAGCAGGCAGGCGTAAGCATTCAGCCTGACGTGCCCAACGAATGGTTGCAGCAGATGGCCCCGCAGGATCTGTGCATCGACGCCTTGCTGGGCATCGGTGCAGCGCGACCCTTGAGCGAAGATTTGCGGGCTTGCGTGCAGGCCATAAACAACTGCTTGGCACCGGTGCTGGCCATCGACGTACCCACTGGGCTGAACCCGCAATCGGGCCAATGGCTGGTCGGCAACAGCAGCGACCTCTTGGCCGTGCAAGCCGACCACACCCTCAGCCTCATCGCGGTGCAAGCGGGTCTGCTCATGGGGCATGGGCGCGACGCCAGTGGCCAGATCTGGCTCGAAGACTTGGGCTATCGCCCCAGCCGGCACACCTTCCCACCACTGGCCTGGCTCAATGCCCCATACCGATCTGAACCCAAGCCCCACGCCAGCCACAAAGGCAGCCACGGCGATGTAGCAGTGATCGGTGGCGAAGGCTTGGCCACACACGGGATGGGCATGATCGGCGCGGCCATTTTGGCGGCCACAGCCGCGTTGCACGCCGGTACGGGGCGAGTCATTTTGAGCCTGTTGTCCGGCCAAGCCAGTGACAGCGTGCCGCCAGATGTGATGCAACGCGAATTCAAGCGACTAGACCTTGAACAACTGCATGTGGTGTGTGGCTGCGGCGGCGGCACCACCGTGCAAGCACTCTTGCCCGAGGTGCTGAAGCGCAGCAGCTGCTTGGTGCTGGACGCCGATGGCCTCAATGCCGTGGCGCAAGACATCTCACTGCAAAACGCGCTGCGCCAGCGGGCTGCGCACACCCCTTCGAACGCCACCGTCATCACACCCCACCCGCTGGAGGCAGCGCGGCTGTTGGGCTGCGACACGGCGCAGGTGCAAAACGACCGCTTGAAAGCAGCACAAGCACTGGCCGAGCGATTCCAATGTTGCGTGGTCCTCAAGGGCTCAGGCACCGTGATCGCTGCACCCGGCCAAACGCCGCGCATCAACATCACGGGCAATGGCCGACTCGCCATTGGCGGGACAGGCGATGTGCTGGCTGGACTGGTGGGTGCGCGCATGGCGCAAGGCCTGAGCGGCTTCGGGGCAGCCTGCGCAGCCGTGGCTCAACACGGCCAAGTGGCCGATGACTGGCCGACAGGCGAGGCCCTCACCGCCAGCCGACTGGCACAAATGCTGGTCTAAGCAGCGGCTGTTCCTGGCAGCCTCAGCGCCGTGGCTTGGTGGTCCTTTGGCCTTTTTTCTTGGCGGCCGCTTTTTTCACCGAAGCCTTGAGGGCCTGGATGGGTGAGCGGTTGCGCTCGGCTTCGGCCATTCGGCGATCTTGAGCGCCGCGCTTCTTGTCACGTCCGCCTTCCGTAGGGGCCGA
The DNA here is from genome assembly GCA_044361935.1 of Limnohabitans sp. Taxonomy (GTDB): domain Bacteria; phylum Pseudomonadota; class Gammaproteobacteria; order Burkholderiales; family Burkholderiaceae_C; genus Limnohabitans_A. Next base: position 1,933 of record JBIKHW010000394.1, read on the forward strand.
CACGCCTTTGTCTCGCATGGCACGCGGCACCAAATCGTCGCCCGCCGTCACCAACCGGAAGTCGATCTTGCGCCCGTCCAGGTCGACCCGGCTGACCTGAACCTGCACCCGGCTGCCAATGGCATATCGGATACCCGTGCGCTCGCCGCGCAACTCTTGGCGCAACTCGTCAAAGCGGAAATACTCACCCCCCAGCTCGGTGATGTGCACCAGCCCCTCGACATACAAAGTGTCCAAGGTCACGAAGATGCCGAAGCTGGTTGCCGCAGAGACCACACCGCTGTATTCCTCGCCCAAATGCTCACGCATGTACTTGCACTTGAGCCAGGCTTCCACATCGCGGCTGGCTTCGTCGGCACGGCGCTCGTTGGCGCTGCAGTGCAGGCCCGCAGCCTCCCAGGCGCGTTGGTCAGCGGCCGACATGCGCACCCGTGGCGCAGACGACTCGGGCGCGTCGCCCTTGGCGGCTCGGCTTTTTTCCAGCCGCTTGCTCAGTTTGGCATGCGCTTCACCCGGCACAGGCAAGCTGGGCAGCGTGTATTTGCGCTCCAGCAAGATGGCTTTGATCACCCGGTGGACCAGCAAATCTGGATACCGCCGAATGGGGCTGGTGAAGTGGGTGTAGGCCTCGTAGGCCAGACCAAAGTGCCCACTGTTGATGGGGGTGTAGATGGCTTGCTGCATGGAGCGCAGCAGCATGGTGTGGATCTGCTGCGCGTCTGGCCGGTCCTTGGTCGCTTGCGCGATTTTCTGGAACTCGCTGGTGTGCGGCTCGTCACTGATACTCATACCCAAACCCAGCGCCTTGAGGTAATTGCGCAGGATGTCTTTCTTCTCGGCCGTGGGCCCTTCGTGCACCCGAAACAACCCCGGATGCTTGCCCTGCTGGATGAAGTCGGCGCTGCAGACGTTGGCCGCCAGCATGGCTTCTTCAATCAAACGGTGGGCTTCGTTGCGCACGCGCGGCACGATCTTCTCAATGCGGCCGCTCTCATCACACACGATTTGTGTTTCGGTGGTTTCAAAATCCACCGCACCACGCACTGCACGCGAAGCCAGCAAGGCTTTGTAAACATCCTGCAGGTTCATCAGGTCGGTCACACGCGCCTTGCGCTTGGCCGCTTCTGGCCCACGGGTGTTGGCCAAAATGGCCGCGACTTCGGTGTAGGTAAAGCGTGCATGACT
>JBIKHW010000395.1:0-3116 GCA_044361935.1 Limnohabitans sp.
AGCCTCGGCCCTCGACAAGGTCGAGCGTCATGTGAAAGACGCCATCGCCAAAGGCGGGCGCGTGCTCACAGGCGGCAAGCGACTGGACGGCCAATTCTTTGAGCCCACCGTGATTGCCGATGCCAGCGCCGACATGGTCTGCGCCAAAGAAGAAACCTTTGGCCCGTTTGCCCCCATCTTCAAGTTCAAGACCGAGCAGGAAGCCATTGACGCGGCCAACAACACCGAGTTTGGTCTGGCCAGCTACTTCTACAGCCGCGACGTCGGCCGCATCTTCCGTGTGAGCGAGGCGCTGGAATACGGCATGGTGGGCATCAATGTGGGCATTTTGGCCACCGAGCATGTGCCCTTTGGCGGCGTCAAGCAGTCGGGCCTGGGCCGCGAAGGCTCACACCACGGCATGGACGACTATGTGGAAATCAAATTCCTGTGCTTGGGCGACATCCTGAAGTGATGTCAAGCCAAAGATCAGCGCAAAGGTAGCGCTTGGGGCGAGGGTTGCATGCCCTCTTGCCCCTGCCCATGGCGAAAAGGCACCTTGAATTCAAAATCTTGCAACAAAGCCCGGTGAACCCAAGCCACTGAATCCCCCCAAGCAGGCTCAGCGCGCGCACTCCACTCCACAAATGGCGCCAAATAGGGTTTGTCAGCCCAAAGCGCAGGACTGGCCACCCGTTGATAGGCTGGTGATGTGGTCCAAGGATTCCCTGGCCACCAACTCATGCCCATGCACAAAACAGTCAACGAAGGAAGCAAGAAAGACTGACATCGCTGCAATAGGCGGTCCTGCCCGAAGACCTTCAAAAGCCAAGTGAAAGAACCCGCAAAAAGTTGACACAAATTGAGCAAGCCAAACATCAAGGAGGCCCCCAACACCACCGGCGTCATAACGGTTTTGCGGTAAGCCGCCACCCGTTGCGAATGGGTGATTTGCGGGGCAAAAAAGCTGCTCATCAGTTGTGATGCACCCGAATCAGAATCCAAGTCTTCAGGGTACAAGCCAGCCACAGAAGAGGCCCACAAAGCGCTCATCACAGGACGAATGTCTGCAGGTGCTGGACTGGTCAGCAAGGTCTCACCTCGAAGCAAAATTCGCCCATTGAGCGCTTCTTGCGTGCTCATCTGCGACTTCCAGCTCATCGTCAAGTCTTGCTCGTCGGCTCGCGCCACAATGGTGTCCACCAGAGCTTTTTGCACATGCCACATGCTGAACAAACCCAGTGCAAAGCAGATCAGCAGCAGTAAAACCCTGGAACGAAACCAATTGTCTAGCCACCGCATCAACAACAAAGCCAAACCCAAACCAGAAACGATACGCCCCCAAATCTCAATATCGTTCAGTTGCACTGGGGTGGTATTCCATTTCAAACTACCCGCCAATTCAAGTAGACGGTGGTTAAAGGACAACTCGAGGATGGTGTAGCAAGCCAGTAAAAACAAAAACCAAGGCTGAAAGTTCAAGGCTTGGTTTTTTTGGGGGGAGCTAAACATCCAAGGATTCTAACTTTGTGATCGTTGTTCACGGGTCTTGCGACGCGCCAAAGAGATTAGAATCAGATATTCGCGGGTGTCGTTCAATGGTAGGACTCTTGCTTCCCAAGCAAATAACGTGGGTTCGATTCCCATCACCCGCTCCAAGGTTTCAAACAACCTATTTCAAGTTCATTCAACGAAGGCCCCGCATGGGGCCTTCGGCATTTTCAAACCCGCCTTGCCTGCGCCCTTCCCGGCCAGCCTCCCATGCAGATCACCGTCAACGAAGAACTCAAAGCCTACATCGACCCGCTCACACCCGACGAGCACGCCGCGCTGGAGCGCAGCATCTTGGCCGAAGGCTGCCGAGACGCGCTGGTGCTGTGGGGCGAAGTGCTGGTGGATGGGCACAACCGCTATGGCATCTGCCAAAAGCACGGTCTCCCATTTCAGACGGTTCAAAACACGGGCTTCCAATCGATGGCAGATGTTCACCTGTGGATGATCGATCAGCACCTGGGGCGGCGCAGCGTGTCGGATTTTCAGCGCGGGGTGCTGGCCTTGCGCAAGCGCGAGATTCTGGCTGAGCGGCGTGCGCAAACCATCGCGGCTACGGCGCTCCGAGATGAAACGGCCACCCAAACGCCCAACGATCCGCACCACAACGATGCGGTCGCACAGCCCAACCCCCTCAAAAGCCGAGCCGACATCGCCAAGGCCGCCCGACTGAGCAGCAGCCAAGTGGTGCTCATCGAAAAAATCCAGAAACAAGCCGCCCCCGAACTGATGGCCGCTGTCAAGTCCGGTGTCATCTCCATCAACGCGGCTGCCGCGGTGGCCAGCTTGCCCGCCGAAGAGCAAAAAAGTGCCGCATTGGGTGGCAAAGACGAACTCAAGCAAGCAGCCAAGCGGGTGCGTGAAGTCAACCGTAAAACGCCAGCAGACACTAAGCTCTCTGGTGAAACCGACAGTGCCGAAACCGCACCCACCGAACTGCAATCTCTGCAGGCGCGGGTTGCCGCCTTGACCGCAGAAAACCAGGCGCTGCATGCTCTGGTGGAGCAGCTGAAAGCGCAATTGCAGGCTCAACAGTCGGTTTGAACGTCAACGGACTGACCGCGTCCATCAGGAGTCAGCACGGATCAAACCAGCGTTCTGTGACGCCCGACATAGACACCCAAACAGCCTGAAACCATCGGGGTGTTTCGTTTGCCGCGCAAGTGACAGGTTAGCCGTCGGCTCATGCATAAAGTAAAGATCAGTTCAACCACCGAAAGAGCGCCATGTCGCCCGCATCAACCACCGCACAAGGCCCAGCGCACAACAAAAACGACCCTGTTTGGCAGGTCAAGGTCCACTTGGCCGCCGCTTTGCGATTGGCTGTCCTGCACGACTTTGACGAGGGCATTGACAACCACTTCACAGTGGCCGTGCCAGGACGTGAAGACCAATACTTGATATCGCCTTTTGGCGTGCACTGGTCAGAGGCCACCGCCAGCGCCATGATGGTCTTCAACGAAGCGGGTGAAACGCTGGAAGGCACGGGCGTGGTGGAACTCTCAGCTCAAGCGATCCACGCCCCGGTACACCGCCTCACAGGTGCCAAAGTGGTGCTGCACACCCACCAGCCATGGGCACTGGCT
>JBIKHW010000396.1:0-3099 GCA_044361935.1 Limnohabitans sp.
CGCTCGAAGCTGACAGCTTAAAAACCGCCCGTAGCCAATTGCGCACGCAGCAGCTGGTGCCGCTGCTGGTAGAGGCCATCGCCTCGGGCTCGGTCAGCGAAGCGTCCAGCACCCTGCCTTGGTGGCAACGCCCCATCGGCGGTGCACGCGCCTTCAGCAGCAGCGAACGCGCCGTGTGGACACGGCAGCTGGCGGGCTTGGTGGGCAGCGGCCTGCCGGTCGAACGCGCTTTGGCCGCCCTGAGCGAAGAGGCCGATGACGACAAACAGCGCCACCTGCTGGCCGCCATCCGCGCCGACATCAACTCGGGCAGCACGCTGGGCCGGGCGCTGGGGCAATTTCCGCAAGAATTTCCCGCCATCGACCGCGCGGTGATCGCAGCGGGCGAGCAAAGCGGCCACTTGTCGGATGTGCTCCACCAACTGGCGAACGACCTGGAAGACCAGCAGGTCTTGCGGGCTAAGCTGCTGTCGGCCTCGTTGTACCCGGCCATCGTGAGTCTGGTGGCACTGGCCATTGTGATTTTTCTGGTCACCTCGGTGGTGCCCCAAGTGGCCGGGGTGTTTGCGGGCACCAAACGCCAGTTGCCGGGCCTCACGGTCGCCATGTTGGCCATCAGCGACTTTGTGCGCACCTGGGGCTGGTTCATGCTCCTGTTGCTCGCGGGCGGCGTGTTGGCTTTTCGGGTGGCCATGCGCCAAGCGGCGCTGCGCTTGCGTTTTGACGCAGCTTGGCTGCGTCTGCCCCTGATCGGTCGACTCGCAAGGGGCTACAACAGCGCCCGCTTTGCCTCCACACTGGCCATGCTCACGGCCGCGGGTGTGCCCATCCTCAAAGCCCTGCAAGCGGCGGCAGACACGCTGTCCAACCAGGCCCTGCGGGCCGACGCCCTGGAAGCCCTGGTGCGCGTGCGCGAAGGCGCACCGCTGGGCACGGCGCTGGCACAAAACGCCCGCTTTCCGGGTCTGTTGTCCATGTTTGCGCGGCTGGGCGAACAAACCGGCCAACTGCCGGTCATGCTGCAGCGGGCCGCCAACCAACTGTCGGGCGAAGTGCAGCGCCGCGCCATGGCTTTGGCCACCGTGCTGGAGCCGCTGCTCATCGTGGCCATGGGCGGCATGGTGATGCTGATCGTGCTGGCCGTGTTGATGCCCATCATGCAACTCAACCAATGGGTCAAATGAGCCGCAAGCCCATGGTCCCCACATTGAGCAAAGGAGCCCTCCATGCCCGCATCCCTTGAAGGCCAGTTGGTGGTGGCGATTTCGTCACGCGCCCTGTTCGACTTTGAAGAAGAAAACCAGGTGTTTGAGCAAGGCGATGACCGGGCTTACATGAAGCTGCAGCTCGATCGCCTGGAAGCTCCCGCCAAACCCGGCGTGGCCTTTTCTTTGGTGCGCAAGCTGCTGGCCTTCAACACCGCCGACGCGCAGCGCGTGGAGGTGGTGATCCTCTCGCGCAACGACCCGGTCTCGGGCATGCGGGTGTTCCGCTCGGCGCAGCACTACGGCCTGCCCATTCAGCGCGGCAGCTTCACACGCGGGCAGCCGCCGTGGCGCTATCTGCGGCCGCTCAACGCCAACCTGTTTTTATCGACCCATTTGTCGGATGTTCGGGCTGCGCTCGATGCCGGTGTGCCGGCCGCGCAGGTCTACCCGCATTCGGCCTTGGCGTCCGAATCACACCCGCACGAGGTGCGCATCGCTTTTGACGGCGACGCCGTGCTGTTTTCTGACGAAGCTGAGCGCGTATTCCAGGCCGAGGGCCTGTCGGCTTTCCAAAAGCACGAGAGCGACAAAGCCGGACAACCCCTGCTGGCCGGGCCTTTTAAGCCCGTGCTGCAAGCGCTGCACCAGCTGCAGCAAGCGGGCACACCGGCCATGCGCATCCGCACCGCGCTGGTCACGGCCCGCAGCGCACCCGCGCACGAACGCGCCATCCGCACCCTGATGGACTGGAACATCGAGGTGGACGAGGCGATGTTCTTGGGCGGTTTGCCCAAGGGCGAATTTCTGCGCGAATTCGAACCCGACTTTTTCTTTGATGACCAGACCGGCCACATTGAGTCAGCAGCGCGGCATGTGCCCTCAGGGCATGTGGCCTCGGGCGTGTCCAACCCGAATTGATCAGCGCTTTTTTTCCTGATACGGCGTCACCGCCTTGGCGTCAATCCGGTAACCGGCCACACCCATGTGCGAATCGGTTTTGGTGGCGCTCATCGGGCCAGTGACCCAGACCACATCCATCAGGCGCAGGTTTTTGGCAGGCTTGTCCAGCAGCACATGCACGATCTGGTTGGCCGGGGGCGGCGGTGAATGCACACACGCGCCAAAGTAAGGCACCAGCAAAAACTCCTTGATGCCCGCAGCCAGGTCCTCAAGGGGCACCACATAGCCCGGCAGGCGCACGCTCTGGCCCAGGATCAGGGGGTTGATGGGCGCGTTGTCCCACATCTTGCGCATTTTTTTCAGCGCTTCTTCGGCCTTGGGGTCGTTGTCCTTGAGTGTGTCCAGGTTCAGTGCCTTGAGGTCTTTGTAAGGGTCCCAGCCCGCCGGTATCAGCTGCTCCCAGCCAATGGTGCGTGTCGGGCCGGGCACATTGGCCCCGGGCGGCGGCGCATCGGCCGACAAGGCGGGCTGGACCTGTGGCACGGTCTCTCGCACGGTCTCGCGAATGCTTTGCGCATGCAACGCAGAGGACCCCAGCGCCGCCATCAACAGGCCCAGTGGCCAAGACCTTGTGACTTGATTCATCCCACACTTCCATTCTCGTTGTCGATTTAGCCTATTGATCCGGCCCGATAAAGTTGAAACATCCATTGGATCTTTGTCATCCCGGGCAAAGACCCGGGATCCAGTGTGCACCAAAGCCCTTTGCAAACAACCCCTGCAGGCACTGGATCCCGGCTCCAGGCCGGGATGACAAAAACAAGGCTGGGATGACAAAAGAGCCTCTTGATCCAGCACGATGAAATTGGAACACCCTCAAATTTTCTGTCATCCCGGGCAAAGACCCGGGATCCAGTGTGCACCAAAGCCCTTTGCAAACAACCCCTGCAGGCACTGGATCCCGGCTCCAGGCCGGGATGACAAAAACAAG
>JBIKHW010000398.1:0-3088 GCA_044361935.1 Limnohabitans sp.
CCTGATCGAAAACCGGCAGATTGTCTCGCGCCTTTTCCCGCAGGCCTTCGAGGCTTTTCCTGTGCAGCGCCTGGCGCACACCTACCGCACCCTGATCGACGGTATCAAAGCCCGCAGCCCAGCAGGTGCATCGGCCCACATCGCCCTGCTCACACCCGGCCCCTACAACGAAACCTATTTCGAGCATGCCTATCTGGCCCGCTATCTGGGCCTGAGCTTGGTACAAGGCAACGACCTGACGGTGCGTGACCAAAAGCTTTACCTCAAAACCCTGCAAGGCCTGCAGCCAGTGCATGGCTTGCTCAAGCGCGTGGACGACGACTGGTTGGACCCGCTGGAGCTGCGGGCCGACTCCACGCTGGGTGTGCCCGGCCTGCTGCAAGCGGTGCGCAGCGGCAATGTGTTGGTGGCCAACACGCCCGGCTCGGGCTTCTTGGAGTCCAACGCGTTATTGGGTTTCATGCCCGGCCTGGCGCGTGAGCTGCTGGGGCAAGAACTTCATCTGCCCGCCATTCCCAGTTGGTGGTGTGGCGAAGCCGCAGCGCTGCAAGACGTGATGCCGCGCATTGCGAGTTGCGTGATCAAGCCCACCTACCCCCACCACACCGACCGCCACAGTTTTGAGCCGGTGCTGGGTCACCGCCTTTCGCGCCAGGAACAGGAAGAATGGGCCAAGAGGATCCTGCGTGACCCCGACGCCCACACACTGCAGTCATGGTTGCCGCTGTCGCACCAGCCCACTTGGCAAACTGCCCCCGATGGGCGCTCCAGCATCGCGTCGCGCCCGGTGGTGCTGCGCGTGTTTGCGGTGGTCGACGGCCAAGGCGGCTGGCAGGTTTTGCCCGGAGGTCTCGCCCGGCTGGGTACGCGCGACGGCATCGCCTCGATGCAGCGCGGCGGCTCCAGTGCCGACGTGTGGGTGCAAAGGCCCTTGCCGCTTCGGTCCACCCCGCCTGCGCCACCCGCCGCAGCGACCAGCATCCCGGCCGCCAGTGACGCCATCGCGCAACGCCAACGCTTGGTCACCAGCCGCGCCGCAGAAAACCTGTTTTGGATGGGCCGTTACACCGAGCGCACCGAAAACACCTTGCGCCTGGTGCGGCTGAGCCTGGAAATTCTGGGCAGCGAAAACCAAAACCTGACTTGTTTGCTCAACTTCATCACACACATGGCCACGCGCCACGGCCTGGTGCGGGCCGGGGTGCCTGCCGCAGCGCAAGCGCACCGCGTCTTTGAGCGTTCCCTGATCGCCGGTTTGTGGGACCAGGAACTCGCCACCAGCGTGGGCTTCAACCTGCGCTCAGTACGCCTGGCTGCCGCATCGGTGCGCGAGCGCCTCTCCCCAGAGCACTGGCGTTTGCTTGAAGAGACCGAATCGCGCTTTTTCCAGCGGGTCAAAACGTCTGGCTTGCCCCAGCCCGCGCCAGACGCCTTGCCTGACACCTTGGCTGTGCAGCGGCTGTTGGCCGAGACCAGCCAAATGCTGGCCGCCCTCACAGGCGCACAAACTGACCGCATGAGCCGCGACGACGGCTGGCGTTTGCTTTCCATGGGCCGCCACATTGAGCGCTTGGAATTTTTGTCGCACTCCCTCAGCGAAGCCGTGCAGCTGGGTCTGATCGAAGAACAAGCCGGGTTTGACGCCGTGCTCGACCTCTTTGACAGCACCATCAGCTTCCACGCGCAGTACCAGCAAAGCCGCACACCGCAGGCCCTGATGGACCTTCTGGTGACCGACCCCGACAACCCCCGCTCGCTGGGCTGGGTGGCGCACACCTTGCGCTCGCGCTTGCGGCGCATGGGCCATCTGGCCAATGGCGCGACCTTGCCTCTGGCCGAGCGCTTGCCTGCGCTGATTGAGCTGAACCCCGAAGCACTGTGGCCCTTGGACACTAACGCCCGCGCTACGACCCCAGCGATGGGCCAAACACTGCCCCTGCAGGCCACCCTCGGCCAATGCCAAAGCGCGGCCCGTGAGGTCTCGGACCAGCTGTGCAGCCTGTTCTTCACGCACAGTGGCGAAGCCCGCTACAGCGTGGGCGCTTGAAGTTCAAGGCGCAAGGGATAAAGGACTAGACACACCATGCGCCTAGCCATCACGCACGACACCCTATACCGCTACAGCCCTTCGGTGCAAACCGCTCAGCATGTCGCCCACCTGCAAGCGGCCGACACGCCCTGCCAAACCGTGCTGCGCCACACGATGCAAATCACGCCGCAGGCCTCGGTGCAGCACAACATTGATGCCTTTTTGAACCACCGCGCCTATTGGGCGCTGACGCACCCGCACGAGGGCCTGAGCGTTCGGGCCTACACCGAGGTCGAGACCCGCGCTATCGCTCCAATCGCCCCCACCGTATCCAGCGCCCAACAAAGTTGGGAAGCCGTGCGTGAGCATTTTCGCTACCGGGGTGGTCAGGCGGGTGACGTGCACGCAGGGATGGTCTTTGGCTCACACCATGCACCTGTGCACGCCGCTTTTTCGGACTATGCCCAAAGCTGTTTCACGCCTGGGCGGCCCCTCATGCAAGCGGCCCAGGCCCTCACGGCCCTGATGCACCGCGATTTCCATTACGAAACGGCCAGCACCGACATCAACACCCCGGCGCTGGAGGCGCTGCAAAACAAACGTGGGGTTTGCCAAGACTTTGCCCACATCCTGGTGGCTTGCCTGCGTTCGCTGGGCCTGCCTGCCCGCTACGTGAGCGGCTACCTGCTCACCCAGCCGCCACCGGGCCAGCCCCGTCTGCTGGGCAGCGACGCCTCGCACGCTTGGGCTTCCGTTTACGTGCCCGAACTGGCCAGCCACACCAGCCAAGGCTGGTTCGACCTGGACCCGACCAACGACCGCTGCGGCCTGGCCAGCCCGGGCGATGACTATGTCCGCTTGGCCGTAGGCCGCGATTTTGCCGATGTTTCGCCTCTGCGTGGCGTGCTGCAAGGTGGCGGCTCGCACACCCTGGAGGTGGCTGTCACAGTGGCCCCTTTGGACGTGTGATCTGATCATCCAAAGTCGGTGGCCACCCCCGCCCCTTCAGCGACAATGTCGACTTTGCAAAGCCTGCCCAATCAGGCGCCCCCCCTAACC
>JBIKHW010000397.1:0-3088 GCA_044361935.1 Limnohabitans sp.
AGAAAGTCTGAGGCTCCGGCATGCGTTTCATCTTCAAAACCGAATACAACCAGGACATCACCCTGGCCAAACACGGCGGCCATGTGTTCTGGTACAGCTTGCTGGCCATCTTTTTGGTGTTGGCACCCTGGGCCTTGCCTGAGTACTGGCTGGCGCAGATGACCTTTGTGCTGATCTACGCGGTGGTGGGCCTGGGCCTGATGCTGCTGGCGGGTTTCACCGGTCTGTTCTCGCTGGGTCATGCCGCGTTTTTGGGCGTGGGGGCCTACACCCAGGCCGTCATGGTCAATGCCGGGGTGCCGTTTCCGCTGGCGCTGGTGTGCGCGGGGGTGTTTTCCGCCATCGCGGGCGTGATCGTGGGCTTGCCTGCGCTGCGAGTCAAAGGCATTTACCTGGGCATGGCCACGCTGGCTTTTGGCTTCATTGTCGAAGAGGGCATGGCCCGCTGGGAAAGTGTCACGGGCGGCAACGCGGGCCTGATGGTCACCTACCCCAAGTTGGGTGGCTGGACCCTAGACAGCACCGAGGAGTTTTACTTCCTGTGTCTGCTGGTCACCGTGGGGGCCACGCTGGCCATCGTCAACTTGCTGCGCTCGTCTACCGGACGCGCCTTTGTGGCCATCCGCGACTCTGAAATTTCGGCGCAAAGCATGGGCATCCACCTGGCGCGTTACAAGACCTTGTCCTTTGCCTTGTCGGCCGCATTGGCGGGCATCGGTGGCGCTTTGTACGCTCACAAAATCCAGTTTCTGTCACCCGAGCAGTTCAGCATCATCCAGTCGATTGACTTGCTGCTGATGGTGGTGATTGGCGGCTTGGGCTCGATCCACGGGGCATTCCTAGGCGCGATCTTCCTGATTGTGATGCCGCAACTGATAGCGCTGGGCAAAGACTTTTTGCCCGCCGCCATTGGTGGCGCTGCCGGTTTGCAGGGCACGGTGTACGGCATGGTGCTGATTGCTTTTGTGTTGTTCGAGCCCATGGGCCTCTATGGGCGCTGGCTCAAGGTGCGCACCTGGTTCCAGTTGTTCCCGTTTTACCGCCGTGGCCTGTTCAAGCGCCAGAAATCGTTCCAGAAATCGGACCGCCTGAAATGAACGCAGACATCCTTTTATCCGCACAAGACCTGAGCGTGCGCTTTGGCGGGGTGCTGGCCGTGAACAAGGTCAGCTTCGACGTCAAACGCGGTGAGGTCTTCACCCTGATCGGCCCCAATGGCGCTGGCAAAACCACCGTTTTCAACCTGATCAGCCGCATCTACACGCCCACTACGGGCGTGATCGACTACGCTGGCCCGCAAGGCACGCTGCGCCTGACCGACCAGCAGCCCCACCAGATTGCGAGTCTGGGCATTGCCCGCACATTTCAGAACATTGAATTGTTCGAGCACGCCACCGTGCTGCAAAACTTGCTGATTGGCCGCCACACGCACCGCAAGACGGGTGTCTGGAGCGAGATGTTCTTCAGCGCCAAAACCCGCGCGGCCGAGATCGAGGCGCGTGAAAAGGTCGAAGAGGTCATCGATTTCCTGGACCTGCAACACCACCGCGATTCGATGGTGGCGGGCTTGCCGTATGGCGTGCGCAAAGTGGTTGAGTTGGCGCGGGCCTTGTGCACCGAGCCTAAGCTGCTTTTGCTGGACGAGCCTTCGTCGGGCCTGAACGTCGAAGAAACCGACGACATGGCCTTCTGGATTTCGGACATCAAAAACGAGCTGGGCATCACCGTGCTCATGGTCGAGCACGACATGAGCCTGGTCTCCAAAGTGTCCGACCGTGTGCTGGCCATGAGCCAAGGTGAAGAACTCGCCACCGGCACGCCCAGCCAGGTGCAAAGCGACCCCGGCGTCATCGAGGCCTATTTGGGCTCAGTGGACGACGTGTCTGCCCTGCGCCGCGAAAACTACGTGCCCGGAGGTGCCGCATGAGCGCAGCCAGCCCAACTCTGAACACGGCGCCCGAGGCAGCCGATGACAACGTGATGCTCAAGCTGCTCAACGTCGAGAGCGCCTACGGTCCAATCAAGGCGATCCGCGGCGTGAGCCTGCAGGTGCGCCAAGGCGAGATCGCCACGGTGCTCGGCTCAAACGGCGCTGGCAAGACCACTATCCTCAAAACCATCAGCGGCATCATCGACCCGCGCAAGGGCTCGATCGAGTTCAAGGGCCAAAGCATCACCGCTCAAGATCCGGCCTTCATCGTGCAGCGTGGCCTCATGCATGTGCCTGAAGGCCGAGAGGTTTTCCCGCTGCTGTCGATTCGTGACAACCTGCTCATGGGTGCTTACACCCGCAATGACCGCGATGGCGTGGCACGCGACATGGAGGCGGTGTACAACTACTTCCCCATCCTGCGCGAGCGGGCTGCTCAGGACGCAGGCTTGCTCTCGGGCGGGCAGCAGCAAATGCTGGCCATCAGCCGTGCCCTCATGGCCAGCCCCGATCTGATCTTGCTGGACGAGCCCAGCCTGGGCCTTTCTCCGAAGCTGACCAAAGAGATTTTTGAAATCGTGGTGCGCATCAACCGCGAACGTGGCACCACCATCTTGCTGGTCGAGCAAAACGCCAACATGGCGCTCAACGCATCTGACTATGGCTATGTGTTGGAAAACGGCCGAATCGTGATGGAAGACACCTGCGCCCGCTTGCGAGAAAAAGAGGACATCAAGGAGTTCTACTTGGGCATGAAGGAAGAGGGCGTGCGCGCTGACCGCCGTTGGAAAAAGAAGAAAACCTGGAGATAAAACATGAGCCAACTCTGGGACACCTCCGGCATTGCGCCGCAAAAAAACATCGTCATGGCGGGCGAGACCATCCCCGCCATCTTCTGGAACGCAGTGGCCGCTCGCGGCCCCCATGTTTGGATGCGCCAAAAAGACTTTGGCATCTGGCGCAGCTGGACCTGGAACGAGACCGCGCAAGCTGTGCGCGAGATCGGTCACGGCCTGATAGCGCTGGGTTTTGAGGCGCGGCACACCTCATCCATCCTGTCGAACACCAACATCGAATGGGTGCTGTGCGATTTGGCCGTGCTCAGCGCGGGCGGCGTGTCCAACGGCATCTACCCGACCGACGCGGCCGAGCAGGTGC
>JBIKHW010000399.1:0-3087 GCA_044361935.1 Limnohabitans sp.
CGCATCGCCTGCGTTGCCGATTGGGGGCTTTTCTTATTCAGAAGGTCTGGAAGCCGCCATCGATCAAGGCCTGGTGCACAGCGAAGCCAGCGCCACCAACTGGGTGGTGGACCAGCTGCACCTGACGCAGTCGCGCGGCGACATGGCGGTGCTGGCGCAAGCCATTCCCGCCTGGCAGCGCGGCGACACCGCACGGCTGCAAGCGCTGAACGACTGGGTCATGGCCACCCGAGAAACCGCCGAGATGCGTTTGCAAACCGAACAAATGGGCCGCTCCCTGCTCGACTGGCTGCGCAACCTGCAACAAGCCAACGAGGAGCAGTTGAACGTGTGTTCGCGTCTGCCCGTGACTTACCCTCTGGCCATGTCGCTGGCTTTGTCTTTGGCCCACACGCCACTGGACCAAGCCCTGCAGGCTTATGCATTTGGCTGGGCCGAAAACATGACCCAAGCTGCGCTCAAAGCCGTGCCCCTGGGCCAAAGCGCTGGGCAACGCATGTTGGCGCGGCTGGCCCGCGAAATCCCTTTGGCCGTGCAAACGGCCATGGCCCTCCAAGACGAAGACAGACAAGCCTTCAGCCCCATGCTGGCCATCCTGTCGTCACGCCACGAAACCCAATACTCCCGGATCTTTCGATCATGAATTCAGCACTTCACCACATCCCAAACCGCAGCAAAAAGCTGCCCCCCCTGCGCGTGGGCATTGGCGGGCCTGTGGGCTCCGGCAAAACCACGCTGCTCGAGATGCTCTGCAAAAACATGCGCGAGCGCTGGGACCTGATCGCCATCACCAACGACATCTACACCAAAGAAGACCAGCGCCTGCTGACGGTGAGTGGGGCGCTGCCTGCCGATCGCATCATGGGTGTGGAAACGGGCGGCTGCCCGCACACGGCCATACGCGAAGACGCGTCCATCAACCTCGAAGCGATTGACCGCATGTTGGAGAAGTTCCCCAACGCCGATGTGGTGTTCATCGAAAGCGGCGGCGACAACCTGGCCGCCACCTTCAGCCCCGAATTGAGCGACCTCACGATCTATGTGATCGATGTGGCTGCGGGCGAAAAAATCCCCCGCAAAGGCGGCCCCGGCATCACCAAGAGCGATTTGTTTGTCATCAACAAGACCGACCTGGCCCCGCATGTGGGGGCCGATTTGCAAGTCATGCGCGACGACACCCAGCGCATGCGCCCCAACCCCGAAACCCGCCCCTGGGTGATGACCAACCTGAAAACCTTGGACGGTCTGGCCGAAGTCGTTGCGTTTATTGAAAAACGCGGCATGTTGGTTTAAGGCAGCCCGCGCAGAGCCCTCAGTTCAATGGCCACCATCGGCCATGAAGGACTGAAAGGCAGTGATCGAGTCCACATGGGTTTGCCCCTGTAAATCCAATAATTGCGCCCAGACCTGCTCCATGTCGGTGCCTGCCACCGACGGGGTCTCCACCGGCCAAGACCTGGCATATCGCCCCCCACCCGCCACCAGCACCTGGCCGTTGATGGCGCACTCGGGACTGAGCAACCAGGCCGCTGCTGGGGCCAGCGCTTCGGGGGCCAGCACATCCGCCCAAGCAGGCGGCAAATGCGATGCGGTCATTTGCGAATGCGCATAGGGCGACAAGGCATTGCAATGGATACCGTGTTTGACACCCTCCAGCGCCAGCGAGCGCATCAACGATTCGATCGCTCCTTTGGAGGCGGCATAAGCCGTCAAGCCGTGGTTGCCAAATCGGCCAGCGCTCGAAGAGCTGACCAGGGCGCGGCCATAGCGCTGGGCACGAAATACGGGCCAGGCCGCGTGCAACAAGGACAAGGTGCTGACCACGCCAGAGTCGATGATGGTTCTGAGTTCATTCAGGCTCAGGGCATGGAATGCGGCCTGCTGGGCGACGGCCGCATTGGCATACACCATGTCCAGGCGACCCCATGCGTTCATGGCCTGCTCGACCATGCGAACGCCGGCATCGGGGTCGCGCGCATCGTCATGGTTGGCAAGCGCTTGCCCGCCTTGCGCGCGGATCATTGCCACCACCTGTGCAGCACTGGTCTGCTCATCCAGCTCCCCCGGATGACGGCGGTTGTTGACCAGCACCTTGGCCCCACGCCTGGCCAATTGCAGGCTGACCGCCTGGCCGATGCCTTTACCCGCGCCGGTCACGATGACCACACGCCCTGTCAATGAGTTGGAGGTGGCTTGGCCTGCTTGGTTCATGAAATTTCCTCTTGCAAAAAACCAGACGCATCAGGGACTGGCTCAAGACCTGCCCATGAAACCAAACTGGATTGGGTACTGGAAGTGCCGAAAAAAGTAGTCACATTCGTTACTGTTCATCCGCTCAAACCCCATTGCTTTCCTTGCTGAACTGACTTAATCTGAGTTCATTAGAGACAGTAATCAACTTGGGAACAAGATGACCATCGACATTGTGAACACCCTCACCAGCGACTTGGAACCGGGAGACCACCCCTATCTTCAAGGCGCTTGGACCCCCTTGCTCGAAGAAGTCAACGCGACAGACCTGAAGGTTCTGGAAGGCACGATTCCGCTGGACATCGATGGCGTCTATTTGCGCAACACCGAAAACCCGGTCTTGCAAGCCAAGGGCAAGTACCACCCCTTCGATGGCGATGGCATGCTGCACATGGCCGCTTTCAAAAATGGCAAGGTCAGCTACCGCAACCGCTTCATCAAGACCAAGGGCCTGCAAGCGGAACTCGAAGCCGGACGCGCCCTGTGGGCAGGCCTGATGGAAGACCCTGCCTTGTCCGAGCGCGCAGGCTGGGGCGCTCACGGCAGCCTCAAGGATTCGTCGAGCACCGATGTGGTCGTGCATGCCGGACGCGCCTTGACCACGTTTTACCAATGCGGCGAGGGCTATCGCCTAGACCCGCTCAGCCTGGAGCAGGAAGGCATTCCGCCCTGGTCGCCGCTGGACGGCATTTCGGCGCATTGCAAGGTGGACGAAAGCAATGGCGAGTTGCTGTTTTTCAACTACTCCAAGCATGCGCCCTACATGCACTATGGCGTGGTCGACAAGCACGACAAGCTGGTGCATTACGTGCCCATTCCTTTGCCGGGCCCGCGCTT
>JBIKHW010000088.1:0-10138 GCA_044361935.1 Limnohabitans sp.
CGCAAACGAATATTGCAGGGAGCGCAGGCATGAGTGCGCCTGCAGCGTGGGCAAAGGCCCGAAAAGAGGACTCATTGAGTCCAAAAGCATGGAAATTGGGCGTGAATTCAACGCCGGTTTCAGCATGCGAACATTCACGCATCAGCTCGCGCTTTGGCGGGGGTTATGCAGACCATCCTTAAAGGCTGCATCAAGCGTAAAAGCCTTTACAGGCAGGACCACCCCACTAATGTGTCTAGGCAACGCTGCCAGCACTTGTACAGCCACCGTGCGCCCCACCAGATCGATGTGCTCCCAAGTCAAAGCCAACAATTCTCCTCGGCGCATCGCTGTCGCCAACGCTAACTGCACAGCAGGCTTTGTCCAATGACTTTTACGACCTGTAGGTTCTAAGACAAGCATCAACTTAGCAATCTCATCATCAGTCAGAACTCGTGTTCGCGCTTGTGGGCTTGGTGGCTTACGGACCATCAAAATGGGATTGGGAATGTTGATTCCCCATTCCTTACGAGCGTGATTGATGATTGCTGATAGGTATGCCAATTCCCTGATAACAGTGCCAGCGCTGACTTCCTTGAGCCGCTCATCTCTGTAGGCAGCAATGCGAGCGGCACTGAGGTTCACCATGCTCCAGCGTGCAATGGGCCTGCGCATGATGGCTTTGAGCCGGATTGTGTCTTCAGCTGCACCCTTCATTGAGGGCGTGACCTCCACTAGATATCTAGAGATCAAATCGCCCAAAGTGGTCCGTTGGGCTTCGCTGACAGTGATAAATTGCCCTTTGTCTATTTCGGACTCAATCGCCCGAGCCCATTTTTCGGCATCAACTTTTAACTCAAACGTCTTGGTCTGATCTGGGTAACCATCGCGTATTACACGTGCTTGCCACTTGCCATTGCGTTGTCTAAAAGAAGCCATTCCTGTTCCTCAGTTGGACAGGATTTGGACAAACAGCTATTCGTTGTGTTCTTCAACTATTGATTTGTTAGTGGTCACTTTGCAGCGACGAAGCTCCCCGATTTGCCCCCGTGCTTTTCCAGCAGCTTGACACCGGTCATGGTCATGCCCCGGTCCACCGCTTTGCACATGTCATAAATCGTGAGCAAGGCCACTTGCACGGCGGTCAGGGCTTCCATTTCAACGCCTGTTTGGCCATTCACTTCGGCTGTTGCGGTGCACACCACGCATGAATTTTCTTCTTGCACTTCAAAATCGACCGCCACACGCGTCAAGGCGATGGGGTGACACAAGGGGATGAGGTCGCTTGTTTTCTTGGCGCCCTGAATCCCCGCAATGCGGGCAATGCCGAGCACGTCGCCTTTTTTGGCAGAGCCCGAAAGGATCAAAGCCAAAGTGGCGGGCAGCATCTCGATGCGGCCGGTGGCCACCGCCACGCGCCGCGTGCTGGCTTTACCCCCCACATCGACCATGTGGGCCTGGCCTTGGGCATCAAAGTGGGTCAGTGTGGCGGGGTTCTGGCTCATGTCGGTTTGATCAAAGGGTTTACAGAAAGTTCACAAGAAACGGGCATCATACGAGGCTTCAACAGGGCCATGTCAGCTTTGAAACACAAATACCGCCAACGCTTATTTTCTTGGCTGCTCATTGCAGCGCTGGTCAGTGCGCCTGTGCATGCACAACCCGTGGGTTTGCCTGGGCTGGGCGACGGTGAGAACATTTCGCTCAGCGCCGAACGACAACTGGGCGACCGCATCGCCCGTGAACTTTACCGCGACCCCGATTACATCGACGACCCTGTGCTCGACGAGTACATCCAGCTGCTCTGGGCCCCTTTGGTGCGGGCAGCCGCGGCCAGAGGCGAGTTGTCAGCCGAATTGCAGGAGCGTTTTGCCTGGCGCATCCTCTTGGGGCGCGACCGCTCGGTCAATGCCTTTGCCTTACCCGGTGGCTATCTGGGTGTGCACTTGGGTTTGATTTCGGTGGTGGGCTCGCACGACGAATTGGCCTCGGTGCTGGCGCACGAATTGAGTCACGTCAGCCAACGCCACATTGCCCGTGGCATGAGCGAGCAAGGCCGCATGACACCCTGGTTGCTCGGTGCCATGATTTTGGGCGTCTTGGCTGCCAGCAAGAGTGCTCAAGGCGCTCAGGCCCTGATCGTGGGGGGGCAGGCTGCGGCTGTACAGTCCCAGCTGAGCTACTCGCGCGACATGGAGCGTGAGGCTGATCGTGTTGGCTACGGCATTTTGGTCGACGCCGGTTACGACCCCCGTGGCTTCGTCGGCATGTTCGGCAAGTTGCAACAGGCGGCGGGTTTGAATGACAACGGTGCCTTTCCTTACTTGCGCAGCCACCCCCTGACCAGTGAACGCATGGCCGACATGCAGGCCCGTCAGCAGCTGAATACGCCGACGGCCGTACCCGCCGCTGACGTGGCTCAAGCCCTGATGTCGGCGCGGGCGCGGGTCTTGTCGCAAAACACGCCCGATGCGCTCAAAGCCTGGGTCAAGGAGGCCGAGCAGTATTCGCCACAGGACAGTCTGGCTCAACGGGCGAGCAAGCTGTATGCCGCTACGCTGGCCTATTTGCAGCAAAGAAACATGCTTGCAGCCGAGCGCAGTTTGCAGCAATTGCAAGAGTTGGTGAAAAAGTCAGCACCTGCAAACTCGCCGGTGTCCCAGGCGAAGGCCTCGCCAGTGACGATGACGGCGGAGCGCTGGTTGAATTTGTTGTCGGCCGAAGTGGCCATGAAGCAAGACCGTTTTGAGGTCGCCATCAAGGTACTGCTGCCTGGCGGGGCGCTGCCGGACTTGGCCCGTCCGGAGTTGATCGCTGTTGCGCAAGCCGTGCAGCGATTGCCTGGCCATGCGCTGCAGACCGAGATCACCCGCCAATTGCGCCAGCGGGTGTTTGTGGCCCCCCACGATGCCCAAGCCTGGAACCTGCTGTCTGGTTTGTTGAACATGCAAGGGCAGGCCTTGGCCGGTTTGCGGGCCGAGGCAGAGGCCCAGGTAGCCCGACTCGACTGGGAGGGTGCGCTCGACCGCTTTCGGGCGGCGCAAGACCTGGCCAAGCGGGTCCGCCTGAAAGAGGGGGAGCACATCGAAGCCTCGATCGTGGACACCCGATTGCGCGAAGTGCAGGCCCAGCTGCGTGCCCTTCAGCAACCATCTGCCGGGTCCCGCTGAGCCTGTTAAGGGTGGGCGCAACGCCGCCAGCGTTCACCGGCTATGATCGCCCACCCTGCACAAGACACACCATGGCCGGAATCCACATCACCGACATCGAAGCCGCCATCAACCATTGGCGCACCAAAAACCCCTCACCAGACGGCGTCTCGCTGCCGCCGCAGTTGCGCGCGCTGGCCGAAGTGTATGGGCTCATGGTGTATCACAAGCAGGATTTGGCCGACGAATACAGCCTGCCACTGGCCGCGGCTGAGGCCTGGCAAGACTGGTATGCCACCACCCCCGATACGCCCTGCATCGCCATTTGCTCGACCAGCCAAGGCGACGAAACCTGCAAAGGCTGTGGGCGAAGCTTTGAGGAAGTGCAGTTATGGACCGAAATGAGCCCGGGTGAAAAACGCGGCATCTGGCACCGCATCACCATGGAGGGCAGCTCTTGGCGCTTCAACCGCTATGCCGAACGCGCCGCCGAGAACCGACGCTGGGCCAAGGCTGCGGCCGATGCGCAGGTCCCCTTGGACCTCAATCCCTGACCACGCTTAGACCACCGCGCCCGAATTTTCGTCGTTCGGGTCGTTGTCTTTCTTGATCGGCTTGATCATGTCTTCGCGGCTGATGCCCAGCCACATGGCCACGGCTGCGCCCACAAACACCGACGAATAAATGCCAAAGCAAATGCCAATCGTCAAAGCCAGCGCGAAGTAATGCAGCGTCTCGCCACCAAACAGCAGCATCGACAACACCATGATCTGGGTTGAACCGTGCGTGATGATGGTTCGGCTGATGGTGGAGGTGATCGCGTTGTCGATGATCTCCACGGTGTTCATCTTGCGGTAGCGCCGGAAGTTCTCGCGAATCCGGTCAAAAATCACCACCGACTCGTTGACCGAGTAACCCAGCACCGCCAACACAGCGGCCAACACCGCCAGCGAAAACTCCCACTGGAAGAAGGCAAAAAACCCCAGGATGATGATCACATCGTGCAAGTTGGCGATGATGGCTGAGACGGCGAACTTCCACTCGAAGCGGATCGCCAAATAGATCATGATGCCGATCACCACAAAGGCCAGCGCCATCAGGCCGTCTTCCACCAGCTCGTTGCCCACCTGCGGGCCCACAAACTCGGTCCTGCGCAGCGTCACATCGGGGTTGGCCGCTTTCAAGGCGTTGAGCACGGTCTCGCTTTGTTGAGCAGTGGTCACGCCTTTTTGTACCGGTAGGCGGATCAGCACTTCACGCGCTGAGCCAAAGTTCTGCACCTGCACCTCAGCGTAACCCAAGCCTGAGATCACGCCCCGAACCTTGGGTAAATCAGCCGGTTGGCTGTAACTCACCTCCATCAGGGTGCCGCCCGTGAACTCCACCGACAAATGCAGGCCCCTGCTGAACAAAAAGAACACCGCCAAGACGAAGGTGATGAAGGACACCGCGTTCAGCACCAAAGCATGGCGCATGAAGGGGATGTCTTTTCTGATTTTGAACAATTCCATGGTCTTTTCCCTTAATCGGCTTTCACCGCAGTGCCAGCTTCGGGCCGCCAGACGGTGCCAATGGACACAGTCTTGAGTTTTTTCTTGCCGCCATACCAAAGGTTAACCAAGCCGCGCGAGAAGAGAACAGCAGAAAACATGCTCGTCAAAATACCGACGCAATGCACCACGGCAAAACCGCGCACCGGGCCGGAGCCAAAGGCCAACAAGGCTACGCCAGCGATCAAGGTGGTGATGTTGGAGTCCAAAATCGTGGACCACGCACGGTCGTAGCCCGCATGGATGGCCGCTTGCGGGCTTGCACCGTTGCGCAGCTCTTCGCGTACACGCTCATTGATCAGCACGTTCGAGTCAATGGCCATTCCCAAAGCCAGCGCAATCGCGGCCATGCCAGGCAATGTGAGCGTGGCTTGCAACAAAGACAGCACAGCCACCAGCAGCAACAGGTTGACACCCAAGGCTATGCTAGAGAACACGCCAAACATCGCGTAATAAATGCACATGAAGGCCACGATCACCAGGAAACCCCAGGTCACGCTGTTGAAACCCTTGGCGATGTTTTCGGCGCCCAGGCTCGGGCCAATGGTGCGCTCTTCAATGATTTCCATCGGCGCTGCCAGCGAGCCTGCACGCAAAAGCAGCGCGGTGTCGTTGGCTTCGACGGTGGTCATGCGGCCCGAAATTTGCACACGACCGCCACCAATTTCGGCACGGATCACGGGGGCTGTGACCACTTCGCCCTTGCCCTTTTCGAACAAGATGATGGCCATGCGCTTGCCCACGTTGTCGCGCGTCACATCCTTGAAGATGCGGGCGCCCTTGGCGTCCAGCGTCAGGTTGACCACGGGTTCTTGTGTCTGGCTGTCAAAACCAGGCTGGGCGTCGGTCAGGTTGTCGCCCGTGAGCACCACTTGCTTTTTAACAATCAGCGGGCGGCCATCGCGTTCCAGGTAGCGCTCGGCCCCAAAAGGCACCATACCGCCCTGTTCGGCGGCACGGGCTTCCGTGCTTTCGTCCACCATGCGCACTTCCAGGGTGGCGGTGCGGCCCAAAATGTCTTTGGCCTTGGCCGTGTCTTGCACGCCCGGCAGCTGCACCACAATGCGGTCCAGACCCTGTTGCTGGATCACCGGCTCGGCCACGCCCAGTTCGTTGATCCGGTTGTGCAGGGTGGTGATGTTTTGTTTGAGTGCCTGCTCTTGCACCTTGCGGGCGGCTTCGGGCTTGATGCTCACCACCAGGCTGAATTCGGCACCATTGTTGACTTCGCGCGATTGCAGATCGGCAAACTGTTCTGTAATCAAGCGCTTTGCAACGTCTTGCTGCTGCGCGTCGCGCAAGCGGATTTCAATGCTCTGGCCATTGCGTGAAATGCCGCCATGACGAATGTCTTTTTCGCGCATCATGCTGCGCAAGTCGCCCGTGAGGGATTCGATCCGCTGGGTCAGCGCAGCTTCCATGTCGACCTGCAGCATGAAGTGCACGCCACCGCGCAAATCCAGGCCCAAGTACATGGGCGATGCGTGCAAAGCGGTCAGCCAAGCAGGTGAGCGCGAGACCAAGTTCAAAGCGACCACAAATTGGGGGTCGGCCGTGTCCGGGATCAGGGCCTTCTGAATCGCATCCTTGGCCTTGAGCTGCTGGTCGGTGGTATCAAAACGGGCGCGGATCGACGTGCCTTCCAGCACCACGCTTTGGGGTGCCGCGCCCGATGACTTGAGGGCGTCTTCAACCTTTTGCAGCGTGGAGGTGTCCACCTTGATGGTGGCCTTGGCCGAAGACACCTGCACAGCAGGGGCCTCGCCAAAGAAATTGGGCAGGGTATAGATCACCCCCAGCAGCAAAGCGATCACGAGGATCACGTACTTCCAGACCGGATAACGGTTCATAGCGACTCGCGTACAGAATATTTGAAGGGGCCTGCTACAGCAGGGCCCCAAGGACAAAGCCCGGAAGAATTACTTCATCGTGCCTTTGGGCAACACCTGAATCACGGCGCTGCGCTGCATCTGCACTTCAACGCCAGTGGCCAGCTCGATTTCCAAATAGGCATCACCCAGCTTGCTGACCCGGCCCACAAAGCCGCCGGCGGTCACGACTTCGTCGCCTTTGGCCAGGGCGTCAATCATGGCGCGGTGCTCTTTTTGCTTCTTCATCTGGGGGCGGATCATCACGAAATACAGCACCGCGAACATGAGCAGCAGCGGCAGCATGCTCATCAGGGTGGATTGCATGTCGCCACCAGCGGCAGCGGCAGGGGCGGTTTGGGCAAAAGCAGAAGAAATAAACATGAGAACTCCACTGAAAGTCAAATTCGGGTTGTGCGGGTGACGCTTGGGCGTCCTGCGGGCGAAGCCGCCATTGTATGCGGCGCTATGATCATTCCTAAAAGCCCCCGCCACACGGGGTCAGACCTCCAAATTGGCCCCCAAGTGGGGCATGGAGGGCCGCCAAGACACCCCGCAGGAGACCGCCATGTCAGCCGAACCCGGCCACCCCCACGATCACCCCCACGATCACCCCCACGGTGACCCTCATGAACACGCTCATGACCATGCACACAGCACTCTGGGCGAGATGGACCTGCGCGTGCGTGCCCTGGAAACCCTGCTGACGCAAAAAGGCTACCTCGACCCCGCCGCCGTAGACCGCATCATCGAAACCTACGAGGTGCATGTCGGCCCGCACAACGGCGCCAAAGTGGTGGCCCGCGCCTGGGCCGACCCGGCTTTCAGAGACTGGCTGCTGCAAGACGCCACCGCCGCCATCGCCTCGATGGACTACTCCGGTCGCCAAGGCGAACACATGGTGGCCGTGCCCAACACCCCCGACACCCACAACATGGTGGTCTGCACCCTGTGCAGCTGCTACCCCTGGCCGGTTCTGGGCCTGCCCCCGGTTTGGTACAAAAGCGCGGCCTACCGCTCCCGCGCCGTGATCGAGCCGCGTGCCGTGCTGGCCGACTTTGGCTTGACCCTGCCGTCGGGCCAAAACATCCGCGTCTGGGACTCCACCGCCGAAGTGCGTTATCTGGTGCTGCCCGAGCGCCCCGCAGGCACCGAAGGCTGGAGCGAGGAACAACTGGCCCAACTGGTCACCCGCGACGCCATGATCGGCACCGGTTTGGCCCTGAACCCTCAAGACATCACCAAGGAGGCCGCATGAACGGCGTGCACGACATGGGCGGCCAACAAGGTTACGGCCCGGTGCAGATCGAGGCCAACGAGCCGCTGTTTCACGGTGAATGGGAGCGCCGCGCTTTAGGCGTGACGGTGGCCATGGGCGCCAGCGGCCTGTGGAACATCGACCTGGCCCGCTCGGCCCGCGAATCTTTGCCCCCGCTGGACTATGTGCAAGGCCCTTACTACGCCATCTGGACCAAAGCGCTGCAAAAGCTGCTCATTGAGCGCGGCCTGATCACCGAGCAGGAACTGGCCCAAGGCCAGCCCCTCACGCCCCCCGTGGCGGGCGTGCGGGTGCTCAAAGCTGCCGATGTGGACGCAGCCTTGGCCAAAGGCAGCCCGGCCGACCGCCCCAGCACCCAAGCCCCCCGCTTTGCCGTGGGCCAGCGCGTGCGGGCCCTGAACCTCAACCCCCAAGGCCACACCCGGCTGCCGCGTTATGTGCGTGGCCATGTGGGCACCGTGGTGCTGCACCACGGCAGCCATGTCTTGCCCGACCAGCATGTCAACAAAATGCTGCCGCCTTTTGATGGCACGGCCCAGCACCTCTACACCGTGGTGTTTGACGGCACCGAGCTGTGGGGCCCACGAGCCGAAGCCGGGCACCAAGTGAGTGTGGACGCCTGGGAGTCTTATTTGGAAGCCCTGCCCGCATGACCACCTTGAACGACCTGGCCCAAGCCTGTGGCGACGGCTTTCCCATGCCCCCCACGGCCAACAACGGGGCCGTGTTTGAAGAACCCTGGCAGGCCCACGCCTTTGCCATGACTTTGCAGCTGCACGAAAAAGGCGTCTTTTCGTGGCCGCAGTGGGCCGATGCCCTGACCCGCGAAATCCGCGCGGGCCAAACCCGAGGCGAAGCCGACGACGGCAGCCTGTACTACACCCACTGGCTCAACGCGCTGGAGCAGTTGGTGATCGATCGCCAATTGGGCACACCCGATGAAATCCACGACCTGGAACACGCCTGGGCCGACGCTGCCGAGCGCACGCCACACGGCCAGCCCATCGTGTTGAACGCTGAATAAAGAGGCTCCTTGTGAATCTTCGTTTGTGGGCCATGTTGGCCTTGATGGGCAGTTTGTTGTCCCTGGCATTCGGCACCTCGTTTGCCAAGAGCTTGTTCCCGGCCTTGGGCGCCGAGGGCACCACCGCTTACCGCATCGTGTTCGCCATGATCATCTTGATGGCCGTGTTTCGGCCCTGGCGCAGAAAGTGGGTCTGGGCCGACGCGCTGCCGCTGGGCCTTTACGGCATCACCCTGGGTGTGATGAACCTGCTGTTCTACAGCTCGATCAAGACCATCCCTTTTGGCGTGGCGATTGCCATCGAGTTCACCGGGCCGCTGGCCGTGGCCGTTTGGACTTCCAAAAAAGCCAGCGACTGGCTGTGGGTGACCTTGGCGGTGGTGGGCCTGGCCTTGTTGCTGCCTTTCCCGGGTGCCAATGCAGCCACGGCGCTGGACCCGATGGGCGTGTTCTTCGCCTTCACAGCGGGCATTTGCTGGGCGCTTTACATCGTGTTTGGCCAACGTGTGGCCCTGCGCTACGGCGCCATGGCCACCCCCATGGGCATGCTGGCGGCGGCTTTGGTGGTGGCCCCGATTGGCGTGTGGCATGCGGGCAGCGCCTTGCTCAATCCGCAGTGGCTCATGGCCGGGCTGGCCGTGGCCTTGTTGTCGAGCGCGATTCCTTATGCGCTCGAGATGTTCTCGCTCAACCACTTGCCCAAAAACACCTTCAGCATCTTGCTCAGCCTAGAGCCCGCCGTGGGCGCTTTGGCGGGTTGGTTGGTGTTGGCCGAGCATCTGACGCTGGCGCAAGGCCTCGCCATTGCGCTGGTCATGGCCGCATCCATGGGCACCGCCTGGTCGGCGGGTCAGGACAAGCGCGTCACACCGGGCAGTGGGCAGCCATAAATGGCGTTGCGCATGGCGGCAATCGCCTCGTAGCGGGTGTAGCTGCGCCGCCAGGCCAGCACCACGCGTCGGGTTGGGGGTTTGCCGCCTGCCGGGTCCACGATGGGCAAGTAACGCACGGGTGAGTCGTGGGGCCCGCCCGTGCGCTGGCGCACGGGCTTGAGGTCGGGCACCGACATGCGCGGCACCAGTGTCACGCCCATGCCTGCGGCCACCATGTGCTTGATGGTCTCGAGCGACGAGCCCTCAAAGGTCTTGCGGATGCCATCGGTCTGGCTGGCGTAACGCGCAAACTCGGGGCAGACCTCGAGCACATGGTCGCGAAAGCAATGGCCTGTGCCCAGCAGCAGCATGGTCTCGTTTTTCAGCTGCTCGGGCGTGATGAACGCCTCTTTGGCC
>JBIKHW010000401.1:0-3078 GCA_044361935.1 Limnohabitans sp.
CTTTTTGGACTTCTTTTTCGGCGAACTTGCGGCCGATCAGGCGCTTGACCGCGTACAGCGTGTTCTTGGGGTTGGTGACCGCTTGGCGCTTGGCCGAGGCACCGACCAGAATCTCGCCGTCTTCTTGGTACGCAATGATCGACGGGGTGGTGCGAGCGCCTTCGGCGTTCTCGATCACTTTGGTCGTGTTGCCTTCCATGATGGCCACGCACGAGTTGGTGGTGCCCAAGTCAATACCGATGATTCTTCCCATTTTGATGCTCCGAAATTGAGTGAAAGTGTTGATGTTTGGCAATTGGGGCGGGGGGCATGACTTTTCAAGTCCCCACACGCCAAAAAGGCTTTTCTTGCTTGTCATGCCGGACTTGATCCGGCATCCATCTTCTTGAAGCCATGGACCCCGGATCAAGCCTGGGGTGACCGTTTGGGAAAAAGCGGGGTTTATTTGGGGGCAGTGACCGTCACCAAAGCAGGGCGCAGGACGCGGTCCGCGATGTAGTAACCCTTTTGCAGCACGTTGACCACGGTGTTGGGCTCCTGCGCAGCCGGCACCACGCTGATGGCTTGGTGGTGGTGCGGGTCGAATTTGGTGCCAGCAGGGGGGGCGATTTCAACCACTTTGTTGCGCTCCAAGGCGCTTTTGAGTTGGCGCAGCGTGGCTTCAGAGCCTTCGCGAATCTGATCGATCGTCACATTGGGGATGGCCAGACCGGCTTCCAGGCTGTCAAGCACAGGCAGCAGGCTGTCGGCAAAACCCTCGACTGCAAATTTGCGGGCCTTGGCAATTTCGTCGTCGGCGCGGCGGCGTGCGTTTTGCACATCGGCCTGGGCACGCAGGTACTGGTCGGCCAGATCGGCGTTTTGCACCTTCAGGTTGGCCAACTCGGCTTGGGCATCGGCCAGCGGGTCGGTGACGGTCATGGAGGCAGCTGCTGCCAGTTCTTCGTCACTCAGGGGCTTGGGGTCTTGGTTTTGTGTGGCTTCTGACATGAACAATGTCCGCAAAAAATGAATACCCCTTCTAAATAGGGGCGTTGTTTCGGGCTTCAAGGGGGGCTTTGCAGGTCGAAGGCCCCGGGGATGACCCAAAAATGGCACAAGAAAAACCCGCCCAAAGGCGGGTTCTACTTTAGTCTGTTCGCTTTGGGCTCAATCGAGGGCCAGCAGTTCCACGTCGAACTTCAAGGTGGCGTTGGGTGGGATCACGCCGCCAGCGCCACGTGCACCGTAGCCCAACTCGGCCGGGATGATCAGGGTGCGCTGACCGCCCACCTTCATGCCTGCCACGCCTTCGTCCCAGCCCTTGATGACCATGCCCGCGCCCAGGCCGAACACAAAGGGGTCGCGGCGGTCGCGGCTCGAATCGAACTTGGCCCCTTGCTGGCCGTCCTTGTAGAGCCAGCCGGTGTAGTGCACGGTGACGTCTTGACCTGCGGTGGCGACAGCGCCTTCGCCCACGACGGTGTCTTCGTATTGCAGGCCGGAGGGGGTGGTGTTCATGGGGTTTCCTGTCAGAAAGGGTCCGGTGCCGCTGTCGGGCCGCCGGGGTGTGGAAAACCTAAAATTATGCCAGCCTCGCCAACCGTCAGTTGGCCCCTTAGCGTTTGCTCAAATCGCGCATCAGTGCACCCACGCCATAGGTCCAGGCCGGCGCCTGGTCCGAGGTCGTGACCTGGTTGACCAGGGTGCCCAGTTGTGGGGTGGAAATGCTCACCACGTCACCCACCACATGGGTGAAGCCCTGACCTGGGCCATGGCGGTCTTGAGTGGGGGCGAACATGGTGCCCAAAAACAGCATCATGCCGTCCGGGTACTGGTGGTATTTGCCCATGGCTTGGCCCGTCAGGTCCAGGGGGTCTCGGCTGATTTGGCTCAGCGCACTGCTGCCTTGCATCACAAAACCCTCTGGTCCTTGCACTTTCAGGCTCAGCTCGCATTGGCGCACGTCGTGGATGCCGAAGTGTTCGTCAAACAAGCGGATGAAGGGCCCGATGGCGCAGCTGGCGTTGTTGTCCTTGGCTTTGCCGAGCAGCAAGGCGCTGCGGCCTTCGAAGTCACGCAGGTTCACGTCGTTGCCCAAGGTGGCCCCTACCACCTCGCCGCGCGAGTTGGCCGCCAACACGATTTCGGGTTCGGGGTTGTTCCATTGGCTGCCCGGGTGGATGCCGACCATGGCGCCGCTGCCGACCGCGCTCATGGGTTGGGCCTTGGTGAAGATTTCCGCGTCCGGCCCGATGCCCACTTCCAGGTATTGCGACCACATGCCCTGGGCCAAAAGAACTTCTTTGAGTTTGACCGATTCGGGGGAGCCAGGCACCACGCTGCGCAGGTTGTCGCCAATGACCGCCACCACCGCTTGGCGCACGGCTTCGGCGCGGCTGGCGTCGCCTCGGGCTTGTTCCTCGATCACGCGCTCCAGCATGCTGGCCACAAACGTCACGCCTGCTGCTTTGACCGCTTGCAGGTCGCAGGGCGCCATGAACCAAGGCTGGTCGGCCTGACGTTGGGTTTCATCGCTGTTGGACAAGGCTTCGGCGGTGCTGGCCAGGCGCTTGGCTTGGCCCGATGCCAGGCAGGCGCGAACCTGGTCAGCGGCGTTGGGCAGTTCCAGCAAATCGCTGCAAGTGGTGGCCAGACTCGACAGGTCGAACACGTCTTGGGGGGTGACAGCCACCAAAAAGGGGCCTTTCCCCGGCACCCACAAGCGGCCGATCAGCAAGGCTTGGTGCGCGTCTTGGGGCAGTTGTGTGAGCAGCATGGTGAACACCTGTAGGCTAAAAAACCGCATGGTGGCAGACATCTGCACGGGGCGCTGTCACCCATGTCAAGCTGCCAAAGTCGGCCGCACTTGGCTGTAGTGGGCACATTGGGCGCCTGTTGTTTCAAGGTGGCTCGAACAGGATCGGTGCCCAGTGAAACGATTGCTTGCAATTTAAGTGGGCTACATCACAGGGGCGCTTGCACCTGTCGGTTAGATTCAAAGACCTGTTCGACCCACTTCAAGGAATGACCATGCCCCGAAAAAATACGTTGTTGACCCACTTGGGAGTTGCCACTTGCGCCGTGGCTGTTCTGTTG
>JBIKHW010000456.1:0-10134 GCA_044361935.1 Limnohabitans sp.
TCCAATGCTGCCATTGGCCGCTTCCAAAATGGCTTTGTGGCCTTGGATGACCGAATCGCTGGTGCTCGATGCATTGAGCACCGAGCCGCTGACCTTGATGCGGATCTCGCCATTGCCAATGACTTTTTCCAGATTGGCATTGCCACCGTTGGGGTAAGCATCGGTGGACTCGGAGCCCAAGTACACAAAACCGTTGGAGGTGAGGTTGAGCTTGTTAGACAACACATCGAAGGTGTCTTTTTTCACCACCGTCAGCATCCAGGTCGATTTGTTCAGCAGCATGTCGTCCGATTCGGCGGACATGATGGTCAGCTGGTCGTCGGTGGTCAGGCCACCGGCCTTGAGCAAATTGATGGTGACCGAACCATCGTCACGGCCGATTTTTCCACCGGGTCGCAAAACCACGCGGTTGCCCACCACGTTGGGCGCCTCAATGCGCGTTTGCGTGTCGGTGGACGACTTGGAGAAAATCGCTTTGGGCAAGGGACTTTTCAACTCGGCCGTGCTCCAGGTGGACATGGCATCCACATCAGGCCGACCCGCCGCCCGGTTGGCGGCATTGACCTGGTCGATGATCAGCGTGTCCGAGGTCTGGTAAGTTGTGGTGCCGTACAGCGTATGCAACTCCTTGATTTCTTGGGTGCGTGAAGTTTCCAAGGCCGTGATCTGGGCTGCACTGAGGCCGTTCTGGCTCAACTGCTGCTTTTCAGCGTCACTGTATGTGAACGCATAAGTGGCGGGGTTGTAGCTGTCGGCGGTGTAAGTGATGGCTCCGGTGCTCGGGTTGACCGAGGTCACCACCGCATTGCGCAAACCCCAATACCGGCGGAAAGAGTTGCGTGCACTGCGCAGGGTTTGCTGGCGGCTGGTCTCAGCGTCTGCGCCTTGCAAGGATGCCGACTTCCACAAAGCCAGCAACTCTTCTTCGGTGCGCACATCACGGGTCTCGTTGCGGTTGTTGTCGATCAAGTCACCACCCGCTTCAATGTACACATCCCCCCCACTGGAGGCCACCTGGTTGACCCACAAATTGCCCGTGGTTTGTTTGAGTGCAATGCCGCGAGCCGCCGTGGCCGTGATGCCACCGCCTGCCGAGTTTTCGGTCTGGATGTTGAGCGTGGACTTGACCGTGCCATCGGCGTTGAAACTGCCGATGCCCCCGCGCGGAGCTGAAATCTCGACGCGACTGCCCGATACATGCACCTTGCTGGGGTCGACCCCGATGATGTCTTCATCGCCCAACAGCCAAACCTTGCCAGTGGTCGACACCTGGTTGATGCGCAAGGCACCGCCCAGACTCTGAAAAGCCACGTTGCCTGAAGTGGACGTGGCCGTGAACGAACCCGTGCCGGTGATCACATTGATCGGGCTGCCCTGGCTGCCGATGCCGGTGGCGGCGTAAAACCGCAAATCGTCGCCCGTGACCGAAGTGCCACCGCTGAGCTGCGTGATCGAGCCCAAAGTGCTCTTGACGGAGACCAAACCCACGTCGTTGACCAAGTTGCCAGAAAAACGGATATCGCCCTTGCTTTGCACCTGGATCAAACCACTGTTGTAGCCCACCATCTCGATGGCGATCGGGTGGTCGGCGCGCACCCGTTGGGTGAACACGTCCTTGCTGCCCACCTCGGTGCGGTAATCCACGTAAAAGGTTTTCTTGAAGCACGCGAACCCGCACTTCTTCCACTGGCGCTTGTAAATTTCTTTTTCTGTGGCCGTGGTGATCGTTTGGGTGCCCATCCAGAAATTGCCGGACGGCGAACTGGCCGTGGTCACATAAATGCCCTCAGGCATGGCCGAGGCTGTTTTGACAATGGTCTCGACACTGTTCCAGTTGATCGCCCCCAAATTGATGGCACCCCACAACATGGAAGACTTCTGGTACCAGTAACGTTTTTCCTGGTTGTACTCATAGCCGGCAGACCACACATAAGTGCTGTTGGTGACCGGGTTGTAATTGAAGGTGGCCAAGAGTTCCGGACGCGCGGCATTCGGGCTGGCCAGAGTGGAGTTGCTCGAGCGGATGAGCGCTGCGGTGGCCCCCCGACCAGCCGTGGTGGTCGACTTGAACACACCGGCCGCGTTGCGTTCGTAGGTGGTGACCTCATACGCAGTGAGTTTGCCGCCGGTGTAGACCGGGCGATTCAAGTCGGTGATGCGAATCACGCCCGCATCGCCGCCCGTGTCCAGTCCCAGCAAATCCATGCCATAAGACGTTTGGTTGTCGATGTTCAAGCGCGCAAACCCATCGAGTGCCCGGACCACACCACCGCCGGTGTTGATGATGGAGCCCACCATCTCCACCAGACCCCCCTTGATGTTGGTTTCAGCCACTTGCAATCGGTTTGTGGACGCGTTGTAGTAAACAATCGGCTCATTGCGGCGCGCCGCTATGGCGGCCAGTTCGTTGTCGCGTTGGGTCTGGGTGATGGTGCCGTTTTCAAAGCGTTTCGTGACTGCCACTTCGCTGTCGGTGCTCAATCGTCCACTGATTTGCAACAGCGGAGAGCGCGAGCGGTTTCTCGGCCATTCTGTTTTCCAGCTGTTGATCCTTGCACCCACTGACGCGTCGGTCAGGGTGATGGCGTAATCCGACTGGCCCGACTGAATCGTGCCGTTGATGTTGAGGTAGCGTGCCCCCAGGAAAATGCCACCACTGGCGTAAATGCCGCCCGTGCCATTGCGCAAGCAATTGGCGCTGAAGCTGGTGCTGGCTGGGCTGCCTGCACGGGCTGTGCCGCAGCGCACCACCCCCATGTTGTTGAGCTTGTTTTGTTGGTCATCGTTGTAGGCCACCGCATACAGGTTTTCGGGTGAGCCCCCAATCGACTGGCTCACGGTGGGCGAAGACAGCACAAAGTTCTTGCCCGAATTGACGGTGATCTCCAGGCCGTCCAGGCGCGGCGTGAACAGCGGATCTTCGGCCACCACAGAAATGCTGCCCGAGGTGTTGTCCAGCAAGATCGAGCCCAGTTTGTTGTACACCAGCCCGTTGACCCGGATTTCGGGCGCGCGCATCTGGTCTTGCCGCAAATCGGCACTGCTGCCATCGGGGGCGGTGGCGATGACGGGGTTGGCCGAGATCACGCCCGTGGACACATAGCTGTTGAGTATCTTGATGGTGGGCAAAGCCTCTGCAGGGCCACCGCCCCGGGTGTCGATGCTGTCCACCGTGATGTTCAAGCCGGTTTTCACATCGCGGTTGAAACTGGCAATGTCGGCATTGCTCTTGAGGTAGGTGCCGTTGTATTTGGCAAAGCCACCGCTGCTGTCGATGATCAGGTCTTTGGCCCGGATGTTCATCGGGCTCTTGTTGTCGATCAGAATTTCCGAGTCGGCTCGGGCCACCAACGAAGCGGTGCCGGTGACGTTGTTGCCAAACAGCTCCACGTTGCCACTGCCTGCGCGAATGGATTTCAGGGTCAAAAAGGTGCCTGGCACGTTTTCTTGCGGCACGATCTGAGTTTGCCCTGTGTCCGGGTCGGTCTCGAGGCTGG
The DNA here is from genome assembly GCA_044361935.1 of Limnohabitans sp. Taxonomy (GTDB): domain Bacteria; phylum Pseudomonadota; class Gammaproteobacteria; order Burkholderiales; family Burkholderiaceae_C; genus Limnohabitans_A. The sequence continues at coordinate 3,498 of JBIKHW010000456.1, forward strand.
CAAAGCCTTCGCGCAACAAGGTCTGCAAATAAAACGCCATTTCGGCTTCCACGAAGGCCCTCACCTCGGGAATGTCGCCGTAATTTTTCAACTGGTTGTACAGCGTTTCAAGGTAAGCCGCGCCTGTGGCAGCCAAGTCTTCGGTGCCAATGCTGTAGCGGATGTTGCCCTCGCTGGAGGCCACCGAGCCATTGGGGTTGATGACCAGTTTTTGCTTGTTGCCGTAGCCTGCCTCAATCAGGCCGCTGAGCACCACGTTGGCGTTCAGGGTTTTGGAGGAACTGCCGTACTCGCTGCTCAGACCCATCAACTCGCCCACTTCGCGGGTCCAGTCGCTGACCTTGCCTTTGCCCTCCACGATGTAGGTGCCGCTGATACCCCCGAGTTGGATCAAGCCACCCGAGCGCACCGATTGGCTGTTGAGCGTCAAGTTGTTGGTCAGGTTCAGTGTGGCGTCCACGTTCGGGTCGACCGACACCGGAATCGCTGAGTGGTTGAACAAATCGGCCCGTGCCGTGACAAAGTTTTTGTTGCGCCAAAAGTCTTTGTCTTGACCGGCCAAAAGCGTCACCGAGTTCTCACCCACAATTTGGGTGCTCGTACCCACAGAGACCAGGTTGGTCACGTTGGCCAAAGCCAGCGCATCGCCTTGTGCGGCGGCTGCGGCGCCATAGGTTTTGGTGATGGTGTTGGCCTCAATGTCCACATAAGACAAGGCGTTCACATGCACATCACCGGCCACCTGAATGTTGTTCCGTGCGCCCATTTTGGCGGTGGCGTTGGCGGTCGAGCGGATCTCTGTGTTCACCAAGGCAATGGGCAGGGCCCCGCCAATGTCCAGGCGTCCCAAAGACGAGCCCCGAAACTGGTTGTAGGCCCGCACTTCCAGCAAACCGTTGCCGTTGTCGCCCAGGTTCAGCACCACATCGTCCCCGATTTCGGCCACCGCGTTGCCACTCAAGGTGGTTTTGGCATCGGCACCCGCACCGGCAATCACGCCGCCGCCACCACCCTCGACGTTGGCCGCCGCCAGGTTGGTGCGCTCCACATCGTTGGTGGCCAAAATTTGCACCTGGGCACCCGTCAGTTTGGCGTTGTTGCCCAGTTTGGCTGTGGCCGAACCCGTCAGAGACGCCACGGTCACCGCGCCCGAACCCCCAAATGCCGAGGCATTGATGGTCGAGGCCTGGGTGTCAAAGCGCACTTTGCGCTCGGCCGTCACAGCCGTGAGGCCATCCACCAGCAGGCCCGAGCCGCTGCTGGACAAAGTGGCGCTGACGTTTTGAACATGGTTGATGCGTGCGTCTGCACCCGCACCCGCCACCACACCGCCGCTGCCCGCCACCGCATCGGCATCGATCAACTCGTCGCCCCGTGCGCTCACTGTCAAGCTGCCCAACACGCGCCCAGTCAAGCCATTGGCCGTGGCCGACACGGTGGAGTTGCTGTCAGTCAAGGCCACAGCCACACCAGAACCCACAAACCCGACACCCACTCCGGTGGACTCCGAATTCATGCGCATGGCGTCGTTGGCCATGATGGCCACATCGCCGCTGGCCGCTACAGTGGCCCCGTTGCTGAAGGTCACGGCGGCCGTGCCCTTGTTGCTGGCCGTGGCCCCGGCGCCTTGTGCGCCCAAAAGCAAGCCCCCGCCACCGGCAACGGCCTTGGCCGTCACGCTCGAATCGCCATGGCCCAGCACCGCATTGACCAGCATGTTTTTGCCGCTCAATGACAGCGGGCCATTGGCCAACACCTGCACCGATGTGTCCACCTCGGACAGGGCCACAGACACGCCCATGCCCACGCCGCGGCCTACTGATACACCCAAAGCGTAGGCATCTGCACTGGGTGTGGACTGGGCCAAAAGCGACAAGTCACCCGAGCCCGCGTTGAGCACCGTGTTGCTGGCCAGGGTCAAGGTGACCGAGCCGCTGTCTTTGGCGGTGGCACCTGCGCCCGAACCGGCGTACACACCAGCCGAGCCACCTGTGGCTTGGGCGTTTGCTGTGGCATCGCGCTCGGCTTGCGCCGTCCAGCCCGTGCCGCTGTGTTGCCCGCTCACACTGGTGGCCACACTGCCCGATTGCGTGGCGGTGGCCGTGACCACCCCCACCGAGACCACCCCTGCGGCGGCACCCACGGCCTCGCTGCGCATGGACGCTTGGTCCAGCGTTTGCACATTCACTGATCCCCCGGCGCTGGATGTACCTGCCAAACTGGCCGTGCTGGCCGTGGTGTTGGACGCCACCGACACCGCTGCGCCAACGCCCACAAAACCGCCCGCGCCCGAAATCGCGCGACTGTCAATGGCCGGTACACCCTCGGTGGGTGTGCGGTTGCCCGACTGAATGTCGATGTTGCCCGCTACCGCCAAGCTGCCCACCGACACACCCGCATGGTTGGCACCGCCCAGCAGCGTGATGGCCACGCCTGCACTGATGCCTGCTGCACCGCCCAAAGCCACAGCCCCGGCGTTGTTGTCCACCGAGGTGCGGTCCAGGCTGGACACCGTCAACGACCCGGCCGTGACCGTGGTTGCAGCCACGGTGGCCGAGGTGCGGTGGCTGCCCGAGGCACCCGCATACGCGCCTTGGGTGTTGTAGCTGCCACTGCTGTTGGCTGAATTGTTTTCTTCGGTGGACAAAGCCGAGCCCGAGCCTTGCGAGCGGTTGGACTGAGTGACCGTGTTGATTTGCCCCATCGTGCTGGAGCTGCCCGTCAATTCGCTGTTGGCATTGCTGTCTGGGGCACTGCCAAACACCAGCACGCCCACCGCGCCACTCACGCCCACAAAGCCACCACCGCCTGCGGTGGCGGTGATCATGTCAATGTTGGCCTCGCGTTCGGCCTTGACATCCAGCGCACCCGAGACGCGCACGCTGGAGGCGTCCACTTTGGCCACCACCGTGCTTTTGCCCACCACCACGTTGGCGGACGAGCCAATACCCGCCACACCGCCCACACCGATCTGGCCAGCATTGTTGTTCAGCGTCACCGTCTCATTGGCTGTGACCGAGAGCGATCCCGCGCCGGAGGTTTTGTTCATGGTCACCCGTGAGGTCACCCCGGCGCTGGTGGTCACCAGCGCTGTCAGCACGCCATCGCCCAGGGTGCGCACATCGGCGGTGTAACTGCCGTCGGCGTTGCGTGTGGCCGTGACCGAACGCGTGCCATCACCCACCGTGACCACGGCGGTGCCGGTGGGCTGAATCCCGCTGTTGCCCTTGAGCACAAAGCGCACCGCGCTGTCGTTGCGCGCATCCACCTGGTCGAAACTGGACAAAGTGGCAATGCGCGTGGCCGCTGCGGGCAAAGAGCCCAGCACCGGGTCGGTTTCCGAGCTGTTGATGCCGGTGGATTTGAACAAGGTCGTGCTCGACGCCTTGCTGGTGCCGCTTTCGGTCAGCACCACCTTGGCCATCAAGGCCCCGTCGGCCAGGCTGGCCACGTTGGCGGTGTAGGTGCCATCGGCCTGGCGCACCGCTGTGACCGTGAGTTCGCCATCGGACACCGTGACCACAGCCGAATCCGGATTCACCCGGCCATTCAAATCGTTCAAACTGAAACGCACCGTGCTCTGGTTGCCCGTACCCACCACGTCGAAGTCCGACGCCAGGGTGATCGCCACCGGCGCGTTGTTGGACGAGGCCACCAAACCGGTGGCCAAGGTGCGTCGGCCCAATGAGGATGTGCCGGTCAGGCCCGCCTCGGTTGCCCCCTCCATCACCGTCACCGCCGCGCCCACGGCCACGCCCGCCAAGCCGCCCACGGCAGCGGCTGCACTGACTGCAAACGACTCGGTGCGGTTGTCGGCATCGATCACCACGGCCCCATCGGCATTGAGGGTGGTGTTGTTGACTTTGGCGCGCACGGTCGAGCCCGACACGTTGACCGTGAAACTCAGGCCCGCGCCCAAAGCGCCACCGCCCGCGATGGAGCCGGCCACCAAGTTGGCGCTGTTCTTGCCATCGGCCACCACCGACACGGTGTCTGCTGACAGGGTGCTGTTATCGATCAAGGCCTCTGTGGTGCCCTTGAGCAGGACCACATCGCCGCTGCCGGCCAAACCTGCGGCAGCGCCGCCTGCGGCCCCGACCGAGATTTGCGCCACCGAATTGGTAGACACGGCTTTGACATCCGCTGCGCCTTTGGCAAACACCCGTGCGCCGCCAATGATCTCGGCTTTGGTGGTGCGCTCAACGATCTCGGTGCCCAAAGCCCCGGACACGCCCACGCCGCCAATGGCCAGGGCCGATGCCGAGCTGGCCACCATGGCATGGTTGGCCGCCATCACATCCAGGCTTTGGGCGGCATTCGCGCCTGCCGTGTCCTGAATGAAGCGGGCTTTGTCAATGTAGGCCCGTGTGCTGCCGCCAATCTGGTCCATATTCATGGCCGCGCCTGCAGCACCCGAAAAACCGCCGCCAGCGACCGCTGTCACCGCGCCGATTTGCTGGATGGCGGTGGCTTGCACCGCCAGACCCTTGACCGTTCGGGTGCCAAAACTGGCCCCGTTCATCACCGAGTCAGAGACCTGGTTGATGTTCATCAAATTGGGAGCGCTGGCCAGGCTCGACTGGCGCACCGTCAGGCCACTGCCTTGGGCCATGGCGTTGATGTGCGTGTCCAAACCGACCACGCCCGCAGTGGTGCTGCTGGTGATGATGTTGGTCAGCACCCCGCCCGCAGCACCGACCCCGGCGGCCCCAAAACCCACAGCGCCAGCCAAGGCGCGGATGCGGTCGCGGCTGTTGGCCGTGATGGCGACCGAATCGGTGAAGTACAGATCGCTGACGGTGGCGTCAGCCCCCACGGTCGTGTGGGTTTGTGCGTTGATGACACTCACGGCCACCGAGCCTTGCACACCGGCCGCACCGGCGCTCATGCCCACGGCAATCGTGTCAATCTCGTTGTCGCTCTCGGTGGACACCACCAGGTCGTCACCGCTCAAGGTCCAATTGCCCTGACCTGCATAAAACCGCGCAATCGGTTCACCCAGCACATTCGCGCGGGTCACGGTGCCAATGCGGTTGACCGCCACAGCAGCCCCCACAGCAGCGCCCATGCTGCCCGACACGTTGCCCGCCAGCGAATCGATGCTCGAGGCTTGGCGGGCGCTCACCGTGAGCGAACTGGTGCTGAACAGGTTCGTGCCAGTCCAGTTGGCCGTGATCTCGTCTTCGAGCAAGTTCGTGGCGTTCGACCCCGAGATGGCGGCTGTGCCGCTCACGCCAGCGGCCACGCCAATCGACTCGATCGACGAGGTCGAATAGGCGCTGACCACCGCTGCGCCACTGACCCGCACATTGCTGTTGACGGCCTCGGCTTTGACCACTTTGCTGCTGTCGGCATTGCCCGCCGTGCGGCCCAAAAAGTTCAGTGCCAAAGCCGCGCCGCCCCCGGCTGCGCCGCCACCAGCCACGGTGCCTGCAAAGGATTGGATGCTCGAGGTATCGCGTGCCAGCACATTCACAGCGCTGGCATTGACCACCAAGTTGGTGCTGTCCAGTTGCGCCAACACCGTCGAGGTGAGGGCGTTGGTGGTGTTGGAGCCTGCCAGGGCCACCGAGCCGCCGCCGGACATGCCGGCCGCCACCGATTTGATGGCGCCTGATGAAGTGGCCTGCACATTCACCTGACCGGGTGCACGCACCGCGCTGCTGGTCAGCCGCGCTGTCACATCGCCGCCAACCTCGTTGACGGCCACTGCCGCGCCCACGGCGGCGCCACCCGAGCCGCTGATCGTGCCGGCCAGAGAGAAAACATCGCTGTCGTTGTCGGCCGTCACATTGAACGCGCCACCGTTGGTGACCTGCGTCACGCTCACCGCCTGAGCTTTCACGCTGGATGTGAGTTGGTTGGTGGTAAAGCTGCCATTGACCGAGGCCACGCCATCGGCCGCGCCCGAGGCCGCCACCGATTTGATCTCGCCGCGCATGTCGGCATCGACCACCACGGCCGCTGCCGCGTGCAAGCTCATGCCCGACAAATTGGCCTGCACCGCACTGCCAATTTGGTTGACGGCAATGGCCGCGCCAAACGCACCTGCGGCGCTGCCCGAAACATTGCCGGCAAAAGTGCGCACCGTGGCCGCGTCATCGGCCTGCACCGTCAGCGACGTGGCTGTGCCATACAACGAGCCGCCCGACCATGTGGCCGTGATGTCGTCTTCGAGCAAGTTGGTGGTGTTGGAGCCGGTCACCGCACCGCTGCCGCTGCCGCCCACCGCCAAGCCCATGGACTGGATGGTGGCCGTGGACAAAGCCTGCACCTGCACCGATCCGCCTGAGCTCATGTTGCTGTTCACGACCTCGGCCTTGACCAGCTTGCTGCTGTCGGCATTGGTGGCCGTGCGGCCCAAAAAGTTGAGCGCAAACGCCGCGCCACCGGCCGCTGTGCCGCCCCCGGCCACCGTGCCTGCAAACGACTGGATGACCGAGCTGTCCAGCGCCTTGACCAGCACGGACGAAGAGGACGCCGATTGCGTCACCCCGCTGACTTGCGCCAGCACCTGCGAGGTGATGGCGTTGGTGGTGTTGGAGCCCGCCAGAGCCACCGTGCCGCCGCCGGACATGCCGGCAGCCACCGATTTGATGGCACCTGACGAGGTGGCAGTAACCCCCAGGGCGCCTGT
>JBIKHW010000402.1:0-3076 GCA_044361935.1 Limnohabitans sp.
ATACAAGGCCACAAGCAAAACGGCGATCAGCCCGATCACCAAGCCAGACGTGGTCGGTTGGCTCCTCTCGACACCCATTTGAGGCTTGATGGCCCGTTGCTTTGGGGCCTTAACCGGTTTGCCCTCTGATGGCTGAAGGGCTTGGCGCAGGGGCTTGTTCATGTGCCAGTTGACCCAAGGCGCAGGGGGGATTTTCTCAGGTCCAGACGTGCGCTTTGCTTGGGTTTGATCTCCGGGCTGCGCGTGGCAAAGGAGGACCCAGCGGATAGCCAAGCCGGGCATTTGAGCGACCAAATTCTGAAGCAGCTCCAAGTCTGATGCCTGCAGTTTCTCAGCATCGTGGATGACCCCCACTTCCAGCGGTCTGTTCTGGGTCAATGGTATTTGCATGGCCTGCTCCAGTCCTTGCCGTGACACCATTTGGTTGATGTGGCCGATCCATGACAAAGGCGCTGAACTTGAAAAATGGGTGACTTCGACGTGTGGTGCAAGGGCTCGCCACCAAGCATCCAAAGCAGCACCAGCGCGTTCAGCCGAAGCCGTATCCTGCGCGGAAATCATCAAATGGACGCCGCCGTGCAAAACGGCATCGGCCAACTGCGCCAAAGCAGTGGCTTGCTCTGTGAGCGAAGTGCTGGCGGTGAGGTCCGCTGTATCTGGATCGAGCCGAAATTGCATGAGAACTTTAAAAATGACTAAATTACCCAAATTAAACACCAAGAGTGCAATGGCCAGGTGTGGTCCCATGTCCCTGCGGTGTGTCAGATCTTGGTAAACGGGCTGGCCAGTGGCCTCTGGGCCGTGGGAGATTGCAGCGATTGTTGTCGTGGATGAGCGCCATCCATTGGTGCGGGGTGATTTCGCTGTGCTGTTGCACGCCCGCAATCCATCTGTTCGGCCAAAGCTTGCAAGGTTTTGACATAGCAGTGAAGCACCCGCTTAACCTAGTAGGGGCCCACTGCTCAAACCAGGCGAACAGAGCCTGGCGTGGCCATCTCCTTGGGACAAGGGGTGCTGTGGCGTTTGCTCGACTGGTTGCAGAGCCACGGAAACAGCACCCTGAACCACACTGAAGAAGGATTTAATTTTTTTTATTCATTTTTGAACGAATCGCTCGGCCGCCAGGTGTTTGGTCAAAGCCTCGGGCAAGGGCAGGGCTTCCTGGTTCATCCAGGCCGCGGTGAGTTCGCCGCACAGCACGGCCAGGCTGATGCCGCGCGCGCCCATGCCCGTGTTCAGGCACAGGCCAGGTAGGCGGACGTTGTCAATGGGGCCGACTGCAGGCAGTCGGTTCGGCAAGGTGCAGCGCACGCCGGCCCACCCTTGCACTCGGTCCGGCGCAAACTGCCCGGCCATGGCTTCGCCCAAAGCGGGCAGCAGTGTGGCCAAGCGCACTTGGTTGGCGCCATGGTCTTCTTCGCGAACGGGAGCCTGCTCGCAGTTGCGCTCAAAGGTGGAGCCAATGAACCAGCCTGGCAGCCCCTCGGGCGTGGGCACGCCGCTGATGAAGCTGCCGTGACCGTTGACCGGAAAAGGCGGCATCAGCTGGCGTTGGGCCTCGCTCAAGTCGGCCATGAGACCAAAACTGACTTGCCCGCGCAAGGGGCTCAGAGGCACGGCAAAACCGGGCAGGGGCCTCAGCAAAGCCAGGCTGTCAAAGGCGCTGGCCACCACAAGCCAAGGGGCCTGGCCTAGCATTTGGCCTTGCGCATCGGTCACGGCCCATTCATCGCCGCGACGCTCTATGCCTTGCACCTGCTGGCCCCAGCGCACTTGCACACCCAGAGTTTGCAGCTGCGCGGCCACCAGTTGCCGAGGCCGAATCCAGCCCGCCTGGGCGTGCCAGAGCGCGGGTGTTCCCGACGGCAGGCCTGTTGCGGTGATTTGCGCTGAGCTGGCTGGGGCGCTGAGCTGATCGCAGGTGTCCGAGGGCAGGCGGCGTTTGCCCGTCTGGTTGTGTTCCAGAACACCCGTGAGGGCCCAATCGGTGCCGCTGTGCAGCAAGGCCTGAGCGCGTTGCAGCGTGGCGTTAACCCCCGCGCGCGTGATGCGCGAGAGCACGTTGTCGTCGGGGGAAACGTGGGGTGCGGCCAAACCTGCTGGCAGGCCCGACGCACCAGCTCCCACCCCGGGGGCCTGGTCCAGTACCGTGACCGACCAGCCCCGCACGGCCAAGCTGTGCGCCACGGCAGAGCCCGACAGGCCCGCACCGATCACCAGCGTGTGGCGCTTGTCGGCGTGCAAGCTTAAGGGATCAAAAAACGGGGGGTCAAGCCTGGCAGGGCATCAACCCGCTGCAGGTGGCACATAGCCCTGGGCCGCATCGGCGCCATCGCCGAAGAAATGGTTTTCCATCTGGCGGGCCAAGTACTGGCGGGCGCGCAGATCGGCCAGGTTCAGGCGGTTTTCATTGACCAGCATGGTTTGGTGCTTGAGCCAGTCTGCCCAGGCTTGCTTGCTCACGCCTTCCCAGATGCGCTTGCCCAGATCACCGGGGTAGGGCGGAAAATCCAGACCCTCTGCTTCTTTGCCGAGTTTGATGCATTGAACGGTGCGTGCCATGGTGGTGTCTTGCCTTGATGAATCTTTAGAAGCGCAGGTTATAAGGATATAGAATTTCCGTATTTCCAGATGTGAGCGGTTCACATGACAATGCGGGTTGACCCGTTTTCGTGTGACCGGACAGGCCGTAACTGTAGCAAGCTTTCAGCATCCCCCCGGGGCTTTGGGTCTCTTGACTCCCAACACACAGCAATACCAAATGAGTGCATTTCTTGAAGAACGCGTCTTGAGCGTTCACCACTGGACCGACCGCCTGTTCAGCTTCACCACCAGCCGTGACCAGGCCCTGCGCTTCTCCAACGGCCACTTCACCATGATCGGCCTTCGGGGCGACAACGGCAAACCGCTGCTGCGTGCTTACTCGATCGCCAGCGCCAACTACGAAGAGCACCTGGAGTTTTTGAGCATCAAGGTGCCCGACGGCCCCTTGACCTCCAAGCTGCAGCACATCCAGGTGGGGGACAGCATCACCGTGGGCCGCAAACCCACGGGCACTTTGCTGATCGACTACCTG
>JBIKHW010000403.1:0-3070 GCA_044361935.1 Limnohabitans sp.
CAAACTCCTTGCCGTTGTCCACCGTCAAGGTCTTCACCCGTGAGTTCAAGGGCTTGAGCTTGGCTTCAATGGCCCGGCTCACCAAATCAGCAGACTTGTTGGGCACTTTGGCCAGCACAGCAAACTCATTGACACGTTCCGTTTACGAGTGTCACTATGGCTTGATTTTGAGCCGCGCCAATGACGGTATCTCCCTCCCAGTGGCCCACTTGCTTGCGATCTTCAATATGTCTTGGTCTCTCGCTGATCGGGCGGCGGTTCGGGATCAGGCCACGCCTGTCACGCCCGCACAGGTGGCGTTTGCGCCGAGGCTTTTGGCTACGCAGGTTCTTGTGTAAATCACCGCCAGGGGCTTTGTTCGCATACACATGCAAATAGACACACTCATGGCTGACTGCCACCTTGCCCGCAATCTGCTCGGGGCTCCATTGAATGCCCAGGTAGAAATCCACATCGGACCAGACTTTGGAATCTACACGGCGGGCATTACGGCTTCGCTGTGCCCGCTCAGAAGCCTTGGCGCAGGCTTGTTCGGCGCGATAGCCACGCTGACCTCGGCCCCGACTGAGTTCGCGGCTGATGGTGCTGCGGCTCCTGCCCAATGATCGGGCGCTCTCGCTGATGGTCTGTTTGGCTTTCAAGAGGCTGTGAATTTGGTATCGTTCTTGTCTGCTGAGGTGCTTGTACATCTGGCAACTTGGACTTGGCTATTTGAGTGGCCATGATGCCTTGACAGCCGCAGCCACCCATTACCGGGTTCATCTTTGTTGCACCTCGTACTTGAATCTGCACTTTAAAAAGACTGCAGGCAAAAGATACTTTCTATTTTAAAACGAACGTCTGCTAAACAGTGCATGGTAAAAAAGAATTTCAATGGTTGTATCCGGAAGTTCAAAGTTTAAAGCGTTGCCTGACGCCGCCACATCGGGTCGCTTCAACATTTGCTTGCGATGGAGTTCATGCAGGTCCAGATTGGTAACCACTGACCAAGTGCGCCCAGTCGGCCTCATCCCACTGAAATTGCGGGCGTCGCTGATGTTCTTTGCGAAGCGATCTCAGCAGGCGCTGCAAATTGCTCGTTTTCCAGGCATCGCCAGGGCGGCGACCGCACTTGTCAAAATCGATTAGCCACACTTGCTCGGCACTGGACAACAAAATGTTGTGGCAATTTAGATCGGTGTGGTCAATTTGGTGGTTGTGCATGTGGGCGATGATTCGGCCGATGGCTTGCCAAGCCTTGGGGGCGGGCCTCGTCTGGTCCAGGCGCTGGGCCAAATTGCAGACTTGATCAATGCACTCCACTGCGATGTCGGCGCGGTAGCGGCTCCATGCACCCAGCCAAGAGGTGGTTCGAGCACACTGAGCGGCCACTGGGCGTGGCACAGGCAGGCCTAGGCTTTGCATCGCTCGCAGTAGCGCAAACTCTTGCATGGCGCGTGATTGAGAAGTGGGTGCTGCGGGGTATTGGTCGGCGTTGAATTTGGCCACCCAGCCGCCACGGCGGTAATGCCGAAGCACCCAGTTCTGGCCTTCGTGCACCACGCGGTGCGCTTGTCCACGTCCGCTGCCGGTGGCCAATGTGTGGCTGGGGCTGGTGTATTGGTGGGGGTCGAAAGCCCCGACCGGCAGCGATGGCAGCACGGCCAAGTTGAACCAATGGTGGTGCGCCACATCGCCGCCTTCTCCGATACGGGGCATGGGGCTGATCGGCCAGCTTTTCAGGTGTTGAAGCTCATGGATCGTGCGGGCAGCACTGCCTTGTTGGGATGTCACAAAAGCCAGGCCTGCCTGTTGCATCTGTTTACCTTGTTGTGGGTCCGCCAAAACCCGCGCGGCCTGCTGACCGATGTCCTCGCCCGCCACCGCTTGCGCTGCACCGGCCCGGACCATGGCGGCGTACAACTCGGGAAAATGCTGCGTGTGGGGGCCAAACAAGACCGGGCAGCCTGCTGCCAATGCCTCAAGCGCATTGTGTCCACCCACATCGGCCCAAGTGCCACCCATCAGGCACAGTTGGGCCAGGGGGTAACATTGCGCCAGCTCGCCCATGGTGTCGAGTAGCACCACTTGGGTACTGGACAAAATGGCGTGCCTCGCACTGCGGCGCACCAAGGTATCGCCCAAAATCAAGCCCGATGCGCTCAAGCGCCTCGCCACAGCATCAAAACGGGGGGGATGTCGTGGTGCCAAAATCAGCAAGGCCTTGGGGTGCTGCGCCAAGACTTGGGGCCAAGCTTGCAAGATGGCGTCTTCATCGCCCTGGTGGGTGCTGGCGGCCACCAAGACCGGCCGCTCATGCAGCGTGTCTCGCCACTCGGGCGGAGCTTGGGGGGCGGGCACCAGGTCGAACTTTAAATTGCCGGTGGTGCGGATGCGCTCAGTGGCTAGGCCCAAGGCTTCAAAAACTTGAAGGCTGGTTTCGTCGGCGCAAAGCACTTGTTGCAAGGCCTGGATTCGTGGCTGTATCCAGGCGCTGCTGTAAGGCCAGCGACGTGCGGCGTCGGCTTTCAGGCGTGCATTGACCACCACCACATCAATGGCTTGCTGTTCGCACTGCCATAGCCATTCGGGCCACAACTCGCGCTCCATCAGCAACAAGGTGCGTGGTTGGGTCCGCTGCAAAAAGCGCTGGGTCGCTCCCACCGTGTCGAGCGGAGCAAAAAAGACGGGTATCAGACCGTTCGTTCGTTGCGTGATCAATCGGCGGGCCGCAGGTGTTTGGGTTGTCCAAGTGACTGAGTGTTCGCCCCATTGCGCGCTCAATTCAGGCCAGAGAGCCAAGGCCGCCTGGGCTTCGCCAACGGAAGCCACATGCAACCACAGCCCGCCCAAGGATGAAGGATAGCTCGCGACAAAACCCAAGCGCTCGGCCAAGGCCTCTCTATAGCCGGGTTCGCGAAAACCCCGCCACCACAACCACAGCAGTACAGGCCCAGTTAAGAGCCGCATCACGCCACGGTAGACACGATGCCCCCAGGGAGTGCGAAGTCTCATTTCCAGTGTTCGTCCACCCAACGAGTTGGCAGCACGCGCCGATACCATTTGCCGCTTTGGCCAGCGATCACATCGG
>JBIKHW010000404.1:0-3058 GCA_044361935.1 Limnohabitans sp.
CTCGGCAAACAGGTTGATCAGGTTGGGGTAGGTGCGCTCATTGAACACCAGAAAACCCGTGTCCACACCGTGCGTGACCGGGCCCTGCGGTGTGGGCAGTGTGATGTCGACCGTGTGGGTGTGGCCGCCGAAATAGTCGCCCGCCTCGAACACGGTGATGTCGGCATGGTCTTTCAAGGTCTGGGCCACGGCCAGGCCCGAAATGCCCGAACCCACAATGGCCAGTTTCATGCGCGGCTTGCTTGTCGCGATCATGGCTGCGCTTTCAAGGCTTTGTCGATGGCCGACAAGAGGGTTTTGCTCTCGGGTCCGGTCATGCTGCTGTACTGGTCAATGACCTTGCCGTCGCGGCCAATCAGGTATTTGTGAAAGTTCCAGCGGGGCTTTTGACCGGTTTGTGCGGTCAGCTGTTTGAAAAATGGCACAGCGCCATCCCCTGTAACCTGGGTTTTGGTAAACATCGGGAACTTCACGCCGAAAGTGCTTTCGCAAAAGGCCGCAATGTCTTTGTTGCTGCCTTTTTCCTGTGAAAAGTCATTCGAAGGGAATCCCAGCACCACCAAACCTTGCTCTTTGTATTGGGTGTTCAGGGCTTCAAGCCCCTTGTATTGGGAGGTGAAACCGCAAAAACTGGCGGTGTTGACCACCAGCACGACCTTGCCTGCATATTGGCACAGCGATTGGGGCTTTTCGTCCTGCAAACGCTCAAAGGTGTGGTTCAGGATGGCGGGGCAGGCTCCCGCGTTACCTCCCTTTTGCGGGCTGGCGGCTTGCGCAGCTTCGAGTCCGAAGCCCAGCAACGCAGCCACCAAGGCCAGAAGCAGGCTGGGGGCCCATTGTTTAACCCAAGAGTGGTTCATTTGCACTTGAAAATCCATTTTGTGACTGATCAGTTTAAACTTGTTTGTTCGCATTGTCACGCCAGCCCCTTTTTACCGGAGACGCACATGCCCAAACCCCCAGGTTTTAAAGGGAACAAAAAGGATTTGCCCCAAAAACCTTGCGCCGTTTGTGGCCGGGCCATGAGCTGGCGCAAAAGCTGGGCCAAGAACTGGGACAGCGTGCTCTACTGCAGCGACCGATGCCGGGCCGACAAGGCCAAGGCACCGCGTCCATGACCACACCCTCAACGCCCGATTCACGAAAGACAAGGCATGACACGTCACCTGATCTTGGTTTTGGGCGACCAACTCGGCTGGGACAACCCGGCCTTGGCCGACTTTGACCCTGCCCAAGACCGGCTCTTGATGATCGAGGCCGACAGCGAAGCCGACGAAGTCTGGAACCACCAAGCACGGATCGCCATTTTCCTCTCGGGCATGAGGCACTTTGCCAACGAAGCGCACCGCCGCCGCTGGCCCTGCACTTATATGAAGGTGGATGACACCGAACTGCCCCCAGACTTTGCAGGGCGCTTGGCCCATGCCCTAGCCACCCACCAACCCAAAGCCCTGGTGGTCATGGAAGCCGGGGCGTGGCGCATGGAGCGGCTGATCGAAGACACCACAGCCCAAGCCCAGATACTGCTGCGCTGGGTGGGCGACACGCACTTTTTGTGCAGCCGCGCCGAGTTTGCCAAGTGGGCCGGCGACAAAAAAGAACTGCGCATGGAGTTCTTTTACCGGGAGATGCGCAAAAAGCATGGCGTGCTGATGGAAGGCAAAGAGCCCATCGGTGGCCAATGGAACTACGACGCCGACAACCGCAAAGGCTTTGGCGCCAAAGGCCCGGGCACAGTCCCTGCGCCCGCCCGCTTTGCGCCTGACCGCGTCACACAAGACGTGATCGCGCTGGTGCAAACCCGCTTTGCAGGGCATCCGGGCACGCTCGAGCACTTTGCTTGGCCCGTGACCCGCGAAGACGCGCTCTTGGCCTTGCAGCATTTCATTGACCAGCGGCTTGAAAACTTTGGCGCTTGGCAAGACGCCATGTGGACCACACTGCCCTTTGGCTGGCACGCGCTGGTGGGCAGCAGCCTGAACCTGCACCTGCTGCACCCGCGGGAGGTGATCGTGGCGGCAGAGCAGGCTTATCACGAGCGCGGCCTGCCGCTGGCGAGTGTCGAGGGCTTCATCCGCCAGGTACTGGGCTGGCGGGAGTTCATCCGCGGGGTGTACTGGTTGGACATGCCGCACATGGTCGAGGCCAACCACTACGGCCACACCCGCGACCTGCCCCCGTGGTACTGGACGGGCGACACCCACATGGCCTGCATCCAAGCGACCATCGGCCAAAGCTTGCAGCACGGTTATGCCCACCACATTCAGCGGCTCATGGTCACCGGGCAATTTGCGGTGTTGGCCGGGCTTTCACCGCAGCAAGTCAGTGCCTGGTACCGCGCCATGTATGTCGATGCGGTCGAATGGGTGGAAACGCCCAACACCTTGGGCATGGCCCTGCACGCCAACGGCGGGCGCTTCACCAGCAAACCGTATGTGGCCAGCGGCCAATACATCAACCGCATGAGCAACTACTGCAAAGGCTGCCGCTACCAGCCCGAAGTGCGCTCCGGCCCGAACGCCTGCCCCATGACCACGCTGTATTGGGACTTCTTGATCCGCCACGAAAATGACTTTTCAGGCAACCCGCGCACCGCGCTGATGGTCAAGCATGTGGGCAAGATGAGCGTTGACGACAAGGCGCAGATCGTGCAGCAAGCAAATGCAACCAGGGCGGGGCTGGACAGCGTCTAAGACGCCTCTGTCATCTGCGTCGACTAATTTGCTTGAGCACATGCTGCTTGAAGGCCATCGCCAGTGGTGACAGTTTCTTGCCGGCCGGATAGACGATATGCCAGGCCGAGGGCAGGGGAAAGCCCTGGACGTCGATCACGCTCACGCCGTTTTCTTTTTGGTGGCCGTGCAAGGCGTGGCGCGACACCACGCCCACCCCCAAGCCCCCGGCCACGGACTCCTTGATCGCCTCGTTGCTGCCCAGCTCCAGCCGCACATCGGGGCGAAACTTCATGGACCTGAAAAACTGGTCAGCAGCCATGCGTGTGCCCGAGCCTTTTTCGCGCAAGATGAAGCGGCGTTGCGCCAGCTCGTGCAAAGGCACG
>JBIKHW010000089.1:0-10061 GCA_044361935.1 Limnohabitans sp.
CGCGCCTTCGGTGCTCAAAGCCGCACGCAAACTGATGGACCGCCAACCGCCTCAGCCGCCCGGTCAAGCTGGGACCCCCGCCACAACCACCCCGGTGAGTGCTGTGCCCAGCTTGGGGGAACTCAAAAACGCATTGATCGCCGCGCAAGGCCAGATCGACCGCCAAGCCCAGACCCAGCGCGAACTCACCGAAACCCTGGCCGAGTTGGCCGAACAAAACGCCCGCTTGGTCAGCGCCGTGGAAATGCTGCGCCTGCGCACCCGCGTGTTGGTGTGGGGTGGCGTGGCGATGTTGGTTTGGTTGGTTGGGCTGACTTGGTGGGGTTAAGGGGTTGACTTCAAATCCATGGTTGAAAAAAGCACAACGACGCAGTTCGTTGGCCATTGAGCCCATCACGCGCACGATCTATTTTTTCCGAACTTGCAGGTCCGGGACTTGACTTGTATTGGCAGTGCTTTGCTTGACGCAAGAGCTCCGCTGCGCTGCCTAGGGGGTTGAGGGGTGATCGCGACGGAGGCCCCGTTCATTAATGGTGAAGGACCGCGCAAGCTTCATGCGACAAGAACAATATTCAAAGACTTTTCTTGAGGAATTTTTTTACTGTGTCAGGACACGCCAGTTGTCAACTCACGCTCCATGTCACTTGCAGCTTTGGCGATAGCATCCACCAAAACGGAGCGCAAAGGGTGAGGTGCCGCAATTTGCGGCAGCAGTATGCCAACGTGGAACGGAATGGCGTTGGTCAATGGCCGTACCTTTAATTTCGGGCTGCTCATGGCCAGTGCGGTCAGTGGATTCACGATGGACACGCCAAGACCTTGCTGCACCATGGCGCAGACGGCAACGGCACTGGCCATTTCCAGCAGCATGACACGGTCGATATTCGCTTTTGAAAACAAGCGGTCGATGCTGACACGGTAGCTGTCTTCGGGAGCCAGGCTGATAAAGCTTTCATTGCTGAAGTCTTGAAGAGAGAGTGTCAGTTTGCTGGCGAGTGGATGTGATCCTGGTACTACGGCAACTTCATTCACTTGCATAAGGCTGCGCAGCGTTGTGCCTACCGGGGCCATGGTCGTTTCTGACAATCCGAGGTCAAAGCGTTGTTCGCTCAGCGCTTTTTCAAGCCAAGGGGACTCCAAAGGTTGGATGTTGATTTCTAAAAGTGGGTGGGTTTTTTGCAGATACTGCAAAGCCCGTGGCATCAATGAATGGGCTAGCGCCGGCAAGCAAGCCAAACGTAACCGACCGGTGGTTTGATTCTTCAGAGCCACAGCACAGTTGGCAATGCTTTCCAGTCCAATGAACGATCGTTCAACTTCTTGAAATAAGGCGAGCGCCCGCAGAGTCGGACGTAACCGCCCGCGAACCCGGTCAAATAAGGCAAAGTCAAGTTGGTGTTCTAGTCGGGCCAATTCGCGGCTGAGTGTCGGCTGGCTCGTTGAGCAGGCTTCAGCGGCACGGTTCAGACTGCCATGCACCATGATGGCGCGAAAAAGACTGAGTTGACGGTGTGTCAGTGCCGTCGGCCGTGATGATGTTGGCAAGGTCAATCTATATCCAATTTGAATTAGTGGAGAAAGCAATTGTGATTGATTGGATAGGCTGTGTTCGACATGATCCTTACTATGAATACATTGACACCCTCAACATTGGCCAGATTGGCCCAACAATTCGGTACACCCTTGTGGGTATACGACGCAGCGACCATCAAGACACGAATCAAAGCGTTACGACAATTTGACGTCTTGCGATACGCACAGAAAGCCTGTTCGAACATTCACATCCTGCGCCTGATGCGTCAGCACGGGGTGGTGGTGGATGCGGTGTCTTTGGGTGAAATTGAGCGGGCTTTGGCCGCCGGTTATTTGCCAGGTGAGCAAGAAGGGGTTGCGCAAATTGTGTTCACTTCTGATGTGTTCGATCGGGCGACCTTAGCCCGGGTGATCGAATTGGGTGTTGTGGTCAATTGCGGCTCCATCGATATGTTGGACCAATTGGGTGAGGTCAGCACCCATCACCCTGTTTGGTTGCGCATCAACCCAGGGTTTGGACATGGTCACAGCCAAAAAACAAATACTGGCGGGGAACACAGCAAGCATGGCATTTGGCATGGTGATCTAGAACATGCTTGTGACCGACTGCAGTCCGGTGGTTTGGTCTTGCATGGGTTGCACATGCACATAGGCTCAGGTGTGGATTACATGCATTTACAAGAGGTGTGCGGAGCCATGGTTCGGTGGGTTGCCATGGTCAAAGCGCAAGGCCTAGATTTACGGGCAATTTCGGCGGGTGGGGGGTTGTCGATTCCGTACCGGGCCGACGAGACGTCCATTGATCCGGATCATTATTTTTCGCTTTGGGATAAAGCCCGCCAACAAGCGGAAGACATTTTGGGTCACGCGGTTCAATTGGAGCTGGAGCCTGGACGCTATCTGGTGGCTGAATCAGGTGTGCTGTTGAGCGAGGTCCGTACGACTAAAAACATGGGCAGGAACCACTTTGTATTGGTGGATGCGGGCTTCACCGAACTGATGCGCCCTGCCATGTACGGAAGCTATCACGGCATGAGTTTGATTCAAAGTGACGGAACACCCGTATTGGCACAGATACAAAGTACCGTGGTTGGTGGACCACTTTGTGAGTCGGGTGATGTGTTCACGCAAGCCGAGGGCGGGTTAGTGTTGAAACGCGAGTTGCCGCAAGCCAAAGTGGGAGATTATTTGGTCATTGAGGATGCTGGAGCCTATGGTGCATCCATGTCATCGAATTACAACTCACGCCCCCTGGTGCCAGAAATCCTGATGGAAGAGGGACGGGCTCGCCTCATCCGACGCAGACAAAACTTGGAAGATTTACTGAGTCTGGAGAGGGTGTGAATCCATTTGAAATAGATGAATACGCACCATCAAAACACCATCAAGCCGCGAGCGCCGCCTCAATGTCCTTGGCCATCTTCTCGGGCGAGTCCTGCGGTGCATAGCGCTTGATCACACGCCCATCGCGCCCCACCAAAAACTTGGTGAAGTTCCACTTGATGCCCTTGCTGCCCAAAATGCCGGGCGCTTCGGCGGTGAGCCATTGGTACAGCGGGTGTGCCTCGTCGCCGTTCACTTTGATCTTGCTCATCATCTGAAAGCTCACGCCGTAGTTCTTTTGGCAGAAGTTGGCAATCTGCGTGTCGTCTCCTGGGTCCTGGCTGGCGAACTGGTTGCACGGAAAGCCCAGCACAGCCAGACCTTGGCTGCCATATTTCTGGTGCAGTTTTTCCAGCCCGGTGAATTGGGGCGTGAAGCCGCAGGCGCTGGCGGTGTTGACGATCAGCATCACCTGACCTTGGTAGCGCGACAGGGGCACGGTTTGGTGGTCGATGCTTTGGGCTTCGAGGTCGTACAGGCTCATGGGGTGCTTTCAGGGTTGTGAGAACAGATGGGCATCATGCCAGTGACCGCCTCTGGCCGTGTATGCCGTTTCACTTGGCCTTGTGACCCGGCCCGACGATGGACAGCAAAGCCGCGAGCAAGATCAAGGCCCCGCCGATCAGAGTCCGGCTGTCCCAGCTGGAGGCGCCCAGCACGACGGACGACACGCTGGCAAACAGCACTTCGGACAGCATGACCAGCGCCGTGGTGTGGGCGGCCAGGCGGGCGGCGCCGTATTGCAGCGCCAGGTTGCCCAGCAAAAACGAGACGCTCAGCAGTGCCACCAGGGGCAGCCAGGTCCAGGTGGGGGCCGCGCCAATGGCCACCACGCCTGTGGCCAAACCTGCGATGGCCGCCAGTGTGGCCATGACCGCGCCGCCGCCAAACATGGCGAGGGTGCGCGAGGAGCTGGGTGTGTGTTTGAGCTTGAGCAGCAAAGCGTTGGTAATGGCAAACGTCAGGCCGCCCATCAGGGCCAGCACATCGGCCAGGCTCTCGGGCACGGGCCATGGCGTTTCGGGGGTTTTGAGCACGATGAACAAACCGGCCAGCGCCAGCACCAAGCGTAGCAAGGCCATGGGGGTGGGCTTTTCGCCCAGAAGCCACCAGGCCACCAGTACCGACCAGGCCGGCATCAAATAAAACAGCAGCACCACGCGCACCACGTCGCCCACCGTGACGGCCCAGTTGAAGCCCACATTCGTCAGGCCCGATGCCAGCAGCAAGAGCCATAAACCGGGGTGACCGCGCCAGCTCAGCAGCTGGCCGCTGCGCCAAAGCCACAAGGCGATGGACACAAAGACAAAGGCATAAACCAGTGCCGTGGCCCACAGCGGGTGCAGGCCCTGTGCTTCGAGTTGTTTGAACGGCCACCAGCACACCCCCCAGACAAAGGCGTTGAGCAGGAGCCCTGCAACAGCCAGACTTTTGGGTGAGTTAAGGCCCATGAGAGGGCGGTTTAAGAGGCGTCGCCAGAGGCTTTGGCAGCCGCAGCGGCTTGGCGCTTTTGCCACCAGCGCCAGCCCAGCCAGGCACCGCCGATGCCCAGCAGCGCAAAGATGCCGTACTGGAACTGGTGCAGCACGCCAAACATCCAGTCCCAGTTTTGCGCGCCAAAGTAACCCAGGTACACCCAGATCGGCACGCTGATCAAGGCGGCAAAGCCGTCCATGAAAAACCAGGTGGAAAAGCTGACGCGTCGGCTCATACCCGCTGAAAAGAATACCGGGGTCCGTAGACCAGGCAAGAAGCGGGCCACGAACATCACCCATTTGCCGTATTTTTGGAAAGCATCTTGGGCGCTGGCAAAGCGCTCGGGTGTGAGGACTTTGCGAAAGCCGGGCAATTTGGAAATGCGCTCACCGTAGAGGCGGCCCAAAGTGAACATCAGGCCGTCACCGACCATGACACCGGCCATGCCCACTGCAAACATGGTGTGCACATCGGCGTGGCCCAACCCAGCGATGACGCCGCCAGTGACCAAGGTCACGTCTTCTGGCACGGGTACACCAAAACCGCAGATCAACAGCATCACGAACACGGCCAAATAGCCGTATTCGGTGAAGATGGGCATCAAAAACTCAAAAACTTCCATGGATCTGAAGGGTCCGACGGGCCTGGAATCCCGGTGGCGAAATGCACGGAAGCGACAGGCTGCGCGCCAGTGTAAAGCATTTGGAAGCCCCTTTCGGCGTGGGGAATGGGTGGGTCTTCCCGATGCAAAAGCAGGTTAGCGCACGTCTCAGGGCGGTGCCTGATTGCTGGCACACTTGGCTTTTCAATCATTGATCTCAGGCGTTTCATGCCCCGTCCCATTCTGGCCACCATTCACACATCCGTCTTGCGCCACAATCTGGCCCGAGCCCGTCAGGCCGCACCCGATGCCCAGGCGTGGGCGGTGGTCAAGGCAAATGCCTACGGACACGGCATTGAGCGGGTGTTTGAAGGTCTGCGCGGTGCCGACGGTTTTGCTTTGCTCGACTTGACAGAGGCCGAGCGGATCCGCGCCTTGGGCTGGCGCGGCCCGATCTTGCTGCTCGAGGGCGTTTTTGAGGCGCGTGACCTGGAGCTGTGTTCGCGCCTGCACCTGTGGCACACGGTGCATTGCGAAGAGCAAATCGATATGCTGGCGCTGCACAAGACGCACGAGCCGCACCGGGTCTTCCTCAAAATGAATTCGGGCATGAACCGGCTGGGCTTTGCGCCGCAGCGCTTTCGCTCGGCCTGGACGCGGCTGAACGCCTTGCCGCAGGTGGACGAAATCTCTCTCATGACCCATTTCAGCGACGCCGATGGCTCCAAAGGCATCGCCGAGCAGATGGCCCGCTTTGAAGAAGCCACCCGTGACCTGCCCGGCGAGCGCAGTCTCAGCAACAGCGCCGCCACCTTGCGCCACGCGCAAGACGCAGCTGTCAAAGCCGACTGGATTCGCCCTGGCATCGCGGTGTATGGCAGCTCTCCGGACTTTCCCGAGCACAGCGCGGTGCACTGGGGTTTGTTACCCGCCATGAGCTTGAACGCCCGCATCATCGCAGTGCAGGATTTGCAGACGGGCGACAGCGTGGGTTATGGCTCCAGCTTTGTGGCCGATGGCCCCATGCGCATTGGCGTGGTGGCCTGCGGCTACGCCGACGGTTACCCGCGCATTTGCCCCACGGGAACGCCCGTGCTGGTGGATGGCGCACGGGGCCGCACTGTGGGCCGCGTGAGCATGGACATGCTCACGGTGGACCTGAGCCTCTTCCCCGATGCGGGTGTGGGCAGCAACGTCACGCTTTGGGGGCAGTCGGCCCAAGGTGCAGTGCTCAGCATTGATGAAGTGGCACAAGCGGCAGGCACCGTGGGCTATGAACTGATGTGCGCGCTGGCGCAGCGCGTGCCAGTGCTGGTGCAAGACTGAGTGCTTGCTGCAGGCGAGACACGCCCCGTTGGTCAGTGGCCGCACAATACCAATCATGCTTGAACGCGCTTCGCAGCACCCCCATGATCAACTCGCCTTGGCCGTGGCCTTGGTGTTGATCGTCATCTGGGGCGGTAATTTCACCCTGCAAAAGCACCTTCTTCACTTGATCACGCCGGGTGGTTTTCTGTGGGCGCGTTACCTGATCATGCCCATCTGTGCGCTGCTGCTCATGCGTTGGCGTTTTGGCCGTTGGCTGCCCCCTTTGCCCCGCAAGGACTGGATGCATATGGCCTGGCTGGGCTTCCTTGGCCATTCTGTGCATGTGGGTTTGGTCACCTACGGGATCCATTGGTCTACCGCATTTTCCAGCTCGGTCATCCTGGCATGTGGGCCGATTTTGACCCTGTTGATCTTGCGCATTCAGGGCCTTGAGCGTTTGACAGGAGCGCAATTAGCCGGCGTGACGCTGGCCTTTGGCGGGATTTTGATGTTTTTATCCGACAAGTTGTTGGGTGGCAATTGGCGGGCGGGCGGTGGCGATCTGGTCTTGTTGGTCGCAGCAGCTTTCTTTTCTTATTACACCGTAGCCGTCAAGCCGGTCATGGAGAAGCACGGTCCGGTCCTGACCATGGGCTATGCCACCTTGCTGGGGGGGGTGCCGGTGATGCTGCTGTCACTGCCTGCAGGCATGGACGCAAACTGGGCTGCGCTCGATCTCTGGGGCTGGGTAGGTTTGTTCTGGTCCATCTTGGTATCGGCCTTCATAGGCTGGCTGGCTTGGGGCTGGATCAACACCGTCCGTGGCGTGGCCCGCTCGGCCCCCCTGATGTACCTCATGCCGCCCATGGCGGGCTTGTTTGCCTGGGCGCTGTCGGGTGAGCACTACAGCTGGATCAAGATCGCCGGGGCCGGTGTGACTTTGATGGGTGTTGCACTGGCGCAGTACGCCGGGCAGATCAAGTGGCAGATGCGTTGAAACGCACTCAGCGCAGCCAGGTGTCGTAGGCGGTTTTACAAATCAATGCCAGCACCACGAAGATGAATACTTGGCGCACAAAGCCAGACCCGTATTTCAGGGCCAGCCGGGTGCCGATCAAACTGCCCACGATGTTGGAGACCGCCATGACCAGGGCCAGATGCCACCAGACGTGGCCTTGAATGGCAAACAATATCAGCGCAGAAAAGTTGGTGGCGACATTGATGAGTTTGGCCGAAGCCGAAGCGTTCAAAAAGTCATAGCCCAACAGCGATACATAGGCAAAGACCAGAAAACTGCCGGTGCCTGGGCCAAAAAAGCCGTCGTAAAAACCGATCGTCAAGCCGATGCCCGCGGCAACCCAGGCCTCTTGCTTGCCTGCAAAACGGGGCGCATGGTGCCGGCCCATATCTTTTTTGGCCAAGGTGTAGAACAGCAGTGACAGCATCAGGATGGGCAGCATTTTTCGCAACCAACCGGGGTCGATCTGCGTGACCACCCATGCGCCAATAGGTGAGCCCACCAGGCCCGCCCCGGCCGCAGGCAGCAAGGAGCGCCAGGGCATGACCACTTTTCGGCTGTATTGAATGCTGGCAAATGCCGTGCCCCAGATTGCCGCGCTTTTGTTGGTGCCAAGCAAGGTGGCTGGTGGGGCTTGAGGAAAAGTGGCAAACAGCGCCGGAATCAGTATCAAGCCGCCACCGCCCACGATCGAGTCCATCAGCCCTGC
This sequence comes from Limnohabitans sp., assembly GCA_044361935.1. Lineage (GTDB taxonomy): Bacteria > Pseudomonadota > Gammaproteobacteria > Burkholderiales > Burkholderiaceae_C > Limnohabitans_A. Next base: position 8,029 of record JBIKHW010000089.1, read on the forward strand.
CAGCAACGAGGCCAGCGAAACAATCAGTAATTCCATGCAGGCGATTGTGGCATTCGCTTGCAGCATGGGCTGTCTCTCAAAGGCGTCAGCAGTAGACAAAAAAAAGCGCCGCTTGCGCGACGCTTGGGAAAATCACACCTCGTTTGGATGTTGCTTGATATACTTGTTCTTCGGGTCTCGAAATGTCTCCTCGGCCCTCAGGATGCAGATACTGCTTTGCATCGAGTGCATGAAATGTACGGGAACAAGCCCCCAAGTTTCCTCAGGGATTTCCCCATTTGGGGGAAATCCCTGATGCCCATGTGCGCACCAGTGAAGGTCGATGGCCTGAACAAAATAAAAGATGAAACAAAAATTCTTTTGATGAGATATTTAAATCTTTTTGCATTCATAAGAATAAGCTCACGCCCACGCCAAAACCGTGGATGTCGTTATGGAGCAAACGGATCTCATCGCGAATGGCCACTTGCTTGTTAACTTGATAGCTGATGCCACCACCGTAAATCAAGCCTTCGTCCAATTTTTGACTGCGGCTGGAGGAGTTGTTGGCTTGTGAGACGCGAATGTTGCCGTAGCCCAATCGGCCATAGACACAGACCGTGTTCGATACGGCTAAGGAATACAGAGTCGAAACGCTGATTTGGGTAAGGCTTTCTTTGTCTTTGCCGTTTCCAAAGCGCCTTGACCATCACAACTTGGCCGGGATCTCGCTCGGCCAGTGCGCGCGACAGTGTGTTGTCCACACCTCAGGCTGCAGTGGTCAGCAGTACGGACAGCAGGACCCAAGCCAACGCCACCTGCCCTATAACGGCCCCGAAGGCCGCCATTGCCAGCAAGCTCAGCAGGTCTCCGCGCTCCTGACGCGCATCGCGCTCAATGCGTTGTCGGGACAGCAAGCCAACCGCCGCTGCGCCCGCATCGCCGCTGCGCCCGCATACAGTAGCGCCGCTGTGCTAAAGGCCCCCAACCCGGCACCGAACCGCTGTACCAAAGGTGTGCTGATGCCGAAGAGCGCTGCAGCCAGTAAGGCCAGTAGCTCGCCTCTCAGGGCGGGCAGCGCAATCAAAGAAGTCAATGGAGGCCGCATTACTTGACCGTGAACCTTACCGTGATGGCCTTTTTGGCAGAGGTTGTGAGTGCCGCGACGACCTTGGCACCAGGTGCGAGCTTCACACCCTTGGCTTCCAGCTTGTCGCCGACCACAACCAGTTCGGCCTCTGACTTCTGTGCACCGTTGAGCACGGTCAACTTGCCGCTCATGCCAGTAGGTGCCATTGGCTTACCATGATCTTCGATGTAGATCGCGACTCCAGCAGGTGTACTGACCAACTCGAAGCCCAGGTCGCTGGCGACGGTGACGACACCGCCATGTTTTGCCTTGGCTCCGCCATGGGCCATGGCGACGTTGAACGATAGGGCTGATAGCCCCACGATGAGGGCTGCGAACAGTTTTTTATTCATCTCATGAACTCCTTCGGGGTACGGCGCACTGGAACAGGCGGCGCCGCAAGGCCTGATCTCAAGTCAATAGGTTTCCTGGGTTCCGGTCGGGCCTTGTGGCGTATCTGGCTCAGGCTCAAGCAAGCGCTGGGTCGCCTTCTCGCCGAAAAGCCAGAACAGCACTGGCGTCAGCAAGGTATCGAGCAGCGTTGAACTGATGAGTCCGCCGAAAATCACCACCGCTACCGGGTGCAGGATTTCCTTGCCCGGTGCATCAGCGGCTAAAAGTAAGGGTGTCAATGCAAAAGCTGCCACCAGCGCCGTCATCAGCACCGGCGTCAGCCGCTCTAGAGAACCACGCACGATCATGGTCTGGCCGAAGCTCTCGCCCTCGAACTTGCACAAGTTAATGTAATGACTGATCTTCAGAATGCCGTTGCGAGTGGCGATGCCAGCCAGCGTAATAAAGCCCACCATCGACGCCACTGAAAGCTGCACCCCCGCGATCCACATCGCCAGCACCGAGCCGATCAGAGCCAGTGGGATGTTGACCATGATGATCGAGGCCAGCACCACAGACTGGTAGCGGCTGT
>JBIKHW010000090.1:0-10054 GCA_044361935.1 Limnohabitans sp.
ATGGCCCTCTTAATGATGCTGACGGTGGCCTATTTCGCACACAAAAACGGCTGGGGCGCCGATGTGAAATTCGAGTGGCCCAAAGTCATCAAGGCCTTGGCCGAAACCGCCGTGGTGGTGGGCTGGCCACTGGCCATTTGGTGGCTGGTCACATCCATGGGCACCCCCCCTCAACTCACGGTGTTTGTGGCCCTGATCGTTTTGTTCGCTGCCGACAAGTTTTTCAACTTTCAGGCCGTCTTACCCATCATGACGCCTGTGATCCTGATTGGCGGCATGACCACCGGCGTGTTCACCCCCACAGAAGGAGCGATTGCCGCTTGCGTCTGGGCCATTGCACTGGGCTTCTTTTGGTACCGCACGCTCAATTTCAAGATGTTCGTGAAGATCTGCCTGGACACGGTCGAGACCACCGCCACCGTGTTGTTCATCGTGGCCGCTGCCAGCATTTTTGGCTGGATGCTGACCGCCACAGGCGTGACCACCGCCATCTCCGCCTGGGTATTGGGCTTCACCCAAGAACCTTGGGTGTTCTTGCTGCTGGCCAATGCGCTCATGCTGTTCGTTGGCTGCTTCCTCGAGCCGACCGCCGCCATCACCATCCTGGTGCCGATCCTGGTGCCGATTTGCCAGCAGTTGGGCATTGACCTGGTGCACTTCGGTCTGATCATGGTGCTCAACCTCATGATCGGTTTGCTGCACCCGCCCATGGGCATGGTGCTGTTTGTGCTGGCCCGTGTGGCCAAGCTCAGTGTGGAGCGCACCACCATGGCCATCTTGCCTTGGCTGTTCCCCTTGTTGGGCAGCCTGGCGGTCATCACCTACATGCCTAACCTGGTGCTGTGGTTGCCCAAGCAGTTTTATTGAATCCACGGTGCTGTTTTTTGGCCCCGTTTTTAAACGAAGCTCAACATGTCCAATCTCTTCATTCGCCTGCACCCGTCTGACGACGTGGTCATTGCCCGCAGCCAACTCATGAGCGGCAGCACCGTCGACGGCGTGGCCGTGCGCGGTCTGATCCCGCCGGGCCACAAAGTCGCCACCCGCGCCATCGCGGTGGGCGAGCCCGTGCGTCGCTACAACCAGATCATTGGTTTTGCCCACCAAGCCATTGCGCCGGGCGAGCATGTGCACACGCACAACCTGAACATGGGCGCAGACAAAGGCAACTTCGAGCGCGACTACGCCATTGGCCAAGATGTCAAAACCGAGCCAGCACGCCAACAGGCGACTTTCATGGGCTACAAACGCAGCGACGGCCGCGTGGCCACTCGCAACTACATCGGCGTGTTGTCGAGTGTGAACTGCTCGGCCACCGCTGCACGCGCCATTGCCGACCATTTCTCCAGACGCAACAACCCCGCGGCACTCGCCAACTTTCCAAATGTGGACGGTGTGGTCGCTTTGACCCACGGCACTGGCTGCGGCATGGACACCGAGGGTCTGGGCATCCAGCTTTTGGAGCGCACGCTGGCCGGTTACGCCACCCATGCCAACTTTTGGGGTGTGGTGGTGGTGGGCCTGGGTTGTGAGGCCAACCAACTCAGCACCTGGCTGGCGCACAGCAGCTTGCGTGTGGGCGAGACACTCAAGGTCTTCAACATCCAGGACTCGGGCGGCACACGCCTCACGGTCGAAAAAGGCATTGCCTTGATCGAAGAGATGCTGCCCCGCGCCAACGCCATCAGCCGCGAGCCTTGCAGCGCCGAGCACATCACCGTGGGCCTGCAGTGTGGCGGATCGGATGGGTATTCGGGCATCAGCGCCAACCCGGCTTTAGGCGCAGCGGTGGACCTGCTGGTGCAGCACGGCGGCACCGCGATCCTGAGTGAAACCCCCGAAATTTATGGCGCCGAGCACTTGCTCACACGCCGCGCTGTCAAGCCCGAAGTGGCGCACAAGCTGATCGAGCGCATCAAATGGTGGGAAAACTACACCGCCATCAACGGCGGCGAGATGAACAACAACCCCTCGCCCGGCAACAAAGCGGGTGGCCTGACCACCATCCTGGAAAAGTCTTTGGGTGCGGTGGCCAAGGGCGGCACCAGCAACCTGCAAGCGGTGTACGAATACGCCGAGCCCGTCACCGCCAAAGGTTTTGTCTACATGGACACACCCGGCTACGACCCGGTGAGTGCCACAGGCCAGGTCGCGGGTGGTGCCAACCTGATTTGTTTCACCACCGGGCGCGGCAGCGCTTATGGCTGCGCCCCATCGCCCAGCCTCAAGTTCTCGACCAACACCGCGCTGTGGAAAAAGCAGGAAGAGGACATGGACCTGAACTGCGGCGAGATCGTGGACGGCGGTGTGAGCATCGCTGACATGGGCCAGCGCATCTTTGAAATGATCCTCGCTGCCGCATCGGGTGAACCCACCAAGAGCGAGCGCCACGGTTACGGCCAAAACGAGTTTGTGCCATGGCAAGTCGGCGCGGTGATGTGAATGGGGTTTGAGTTCCACCCTTGTCATCCAAACCTTTTTTTGTCATCCCGGACTTGATCCGGGATCCATATGGACCAACCACATGACTCTTGCCAAAGATGGACCCCGGGTCAAGCCCGGGGTGACAAGAAAAAATCCAACGACCGATAAGGATCAACATGAGCCAATGCATCCAAGCCGCCGAGCTGCGTGCCAAAGTCGCCCGCATCATTGAACAAGCAGGCAGCGCCCCGGCGGAGGCCGCGCAAGTGGCCGACAACCTGGTGATGGCCAACTTGAGTGGCCATGACTCGCACGGCGTGGGCATGGTGCCGCGTTATGTGGACGCGGTACTCGAAGGGGGACTGTCACCCAACACCGGCGTGAAGGTGGTGCTCGACACCGGCCCCTTGCTCAACCTGGATGGTCAGCGCGGCTACGGCCAGATCATCGGCGTTCAGGCCATGCAAATGGGCATTGAACGCGCCAAACAGCACGGTGTATGCACCGTCGCGCTCAGCCGCTCACACCACCTAGGCCGCATCGGCCACTTTGCCGAAATGGCTGTCGCGCAGGGCCTGGTGTCGGTGCATTTTGTGAACGTGCTCTCACGCCCCGTGGTCGCGCCCTTTGGCGGAGGCGATGGCCGCTTTGGCACCAACCCCTGCTGCATCGGCGTGCCCATGGGCAAGCTCGAACCCTTTGTGCTGGACTTTGCCACCAGCCGCGTGGCGCAAGGCAAGATGCGCGTGGCCCACAACAAAGGCGAGCAAGTCCCCACCGGCTATTTGATCGACGAACACGGCCACCCCACCACCAACCCCGGCGTGGTGGTGGTGCCGCAGTCCAACGGCATGTTTGGCGCACTCATGACCTTTGGCGACCACAAAGGCTTTGGCATGGCCATGGCCTGCGAACTGCTGGGTGGCGCACTGACCGGCGGCGGCACTTGGCACCGCGAGGCAGACAACCAACGCGCCGTGCTCAACAGCATGCTGACGATGTTGATCGACCCGGTGCGTCTGGGGACGCAAGCCATGTTCGAGCAAGAAGCCGTGGCCTTTGCCGACTGGCTGCGCCAAAGCCCCGATGCACCCGGCAGCGAGGGCGTGAAACTGGCGGGTGAACCCGAACGCTCTGCCCGCGCCGAACGCGAGCAATCGGGCATCTGGATCGACGACACGACCTGGGCCGAGATTGAAGCGTCAGAGAAAAAATTACAGTAATCACCCAGGACCTAATAGATCTCTGTCACCCAAGACGTCCTGGAGCCCTGTCACCCCTGACTTGCTTGAACCCTGTCACCCTGACTTGCTTGAACCCTGTCACCCGGACTTGCTTGAACACTGTCACCCCGGACTTGATCCGGGGTCCATACCTTCAATGACCATGGATACCGGATCAAGTCCGGTATGACAACTTAGCCAAGTTCCGGACCGATCACCAGCACACCACTTGCACCTCACGACCTACGCGCCCTCCGACTTGACTCCCATGCACCTCTCAGCCCTCACCCTGGCATCGTTGCCCGCTGACATCCACACACCGATTTATGACCGCCGCCGCCACGCCCCTGGCGTGGTGCACCTGGGTTTAGGCGCTTTTCACCGGGCCCACCAAGCCATGGTGTTTGACCACCTTCTGAGCACGGGCGACACACGCTGGGGCATTCACGGCGTGGGCATGACGCGGCCCGACTTGGTGAACCTGCTGCGTGCGCAAGACGGCCTGTACGCCGTGCGCGTAGCCGATGGCACCGGTGTGAAGTGGCAAGTGCCCGGCGCACTGTGGCGCATGAATGTGGCCGCCACCGAGCGCGAAACGGTCGTGCAAGCCATCGCCGCGCCCGCCACGCGCTGGGTCACCCTCACCGTCACAGAAAAAGGCTACACCCCCGCTTTGGGCCAGCTGTTGCTGGACGGCCTGCGCCTGCGCCAGCAAAGCGGCTTGCCCGGCATCACCGTGGCCTCGTGTGACAACCTTCAAGGCAATGGCCACAAGCTGCTCGCCTTGGTCAAAGGCGCCGCCACGCCTCAGGACGCAGAGCTGCTGCGCTGGCTTGACAAGCACTGCGCCTTTCCGTGCAGCATGGTCGACCGCATCGTACCCGCCACCACCGCCGAAGTACTGGCCGCCGCCAGCCAAGCGCTCGGCCTGCGCGACGACGCATCGCTCAGCACCGAAGGCTTTTGGGAGTGGGTGATCGAAGACCGCTTTGCGGACCCGTCTGACGCCGCCTTGCTGCAAAGTGCGGGTGTGCGCGTCACGCCCGATGTGCACAGCTACGAAGAAGCCAAGCTGCGCATGCTCAACGGCAGCCACACGGCCATGGCCCTCATGGGCTCCATCACGGGCAGGCCCTTTATTGCCAGCTGCATTGGTGTGCCACACATACGTCAATATGTGTTCCAACTGATGGGTCAAGAAGTCGCGCCACATCTGAGCCGCAGCGACTGGGCCGATTACCGGGACGCCCTGATCACCCGATTTGGTAACCCGTACTTGAAACATAGCGTGCACCAGATCGCCACCGACAGTTCGCAAAAAATCCCGCAACGTTGGCCACCTTCTGTGCTAGGTCAAATCGCCCAAGCCGCTTCATTTGAACACCACGCGCTCGCCGCAGCCGTGTTCGTGCGCTACACCTTGGCCGTCGACGAGCAAGGCCAAGCGTACGCACTGAATGACCCTCAGGCCGCTAGCCTGATAGCCCTGGGCGCTGCCCAGCGCACCGAGCCCGAGGCGTGTGTACGCGCCCTGCTGGCTCGTGAAGACCTGTGGGGCAGCGCCTTGCCCCAACACGCTGCCTGGATCGCACGCGTCATTTACTGGCACCAACACATCCTGCAGCACGGCGTGGACCACGCCGTCCAGCAACTGACAGAGGTCTAAGCCATGAAAATCACCGCCGCCCGCGTCATCGTCTGCAGCCCAGGCCGCAACTTCGTTACCCTCAAAGTCGAAACCGACCAAGGCGTGTACGGCGTCGGCGACGCCACGCTCAACGGCCGCGAGCTGGCCGTGGTCAGCTACCTTGAGGACCATGTCGTCCCCTGCCTGATAGGGCGCGACCCGCAGCAGATCGAAGACATCTGGCAATACCTCTACAAAGGCGCCTACTGGCGGCGCGGCCCGGTGACCATGAGCGCTATTGCCGCCGTGGACACCGCGCTGTGGGACATCAAGGCCAAGATGGCGAACATGCCGCTGTACCAGCTGCTGGGCGGGCGCAGCCGCACCGGGGTCATGGTCTACGGCCACGCCAACGGCCGCGACACCGCCGAGACGGTGGACGAAGTTTTGCGCCACAAGGAAGAAGGCTACTTGGCCATCCGCGCCCAAAGCGGCGTCCCGGGCCTGAACAAGGTTTATGGCGTGAGCGGGACCAACCGACTTTACGAGCCCGCCGACGGCAACTTGCCCAGCGAACACGACTGGAGCACCGAAAAGTATTTGCGCCACACACCCGGCCTGTTTGAAGCCGTGCGCGAAGCCGTGGGCCCCGACATCCATTTGCTGCACGACGTGCACCACCGCTTAACGCCCATCGAAGCTGGGCAACTGGGCAAGGCGCTGGAACCGGTCCGCATGTACTGGATGGAAGACCCGACGCCCGCTGAAAACCAGGACGCCTTCCACTGGATACGCCACCACACCACCACGCCGATAGCGGTGGGCGAGATTTTCAACAGCATCTGGGACTGCAAGACACTGATCGAAAAACAGCTGATCGACTACATCCGCACCACTGTGGTCCACGCGGGCGGCATCACGCACCTGCGCCGCATCGCCGACCTGGCGAGCCTGTACCAAGTGCGCACCGGCTGCCACGGCGCGACCGACCTGTCACCCGTGTGCATGGGCGCAGCCCTGCACTTTGACACCTGGGTGCCCAACTTTGGCGTACAAGAATTCATGCCGCACAGCGAAGAAATGCTCTCGGTCTTTCCACACGACTACCGCTTTGAGCGCGGCATGATGCACTGCGGCGAGTCACCCGGCCACGGGGTGGACATCGACGAAAAACTGGCTGCGAAGTACCCGTATCAGAGGGCTTATTTGCCGGTGAACCGGCTGCAGCATGATGGGACGCTTTGGAATTGGTGAGGATCTTTAACTTTGGGTGGTCTTCTTTGCAGCGGTAGCAGACATTGGAGTTTCGGCTGCAATGACTTTGAAAGGCCGTATCCTGTATTTACCGAGCAGTTCGTACGTGAATCCGCCTTTGAATTGCGATCAGGATTATTACCAGTAATGGGTAATTGACATATAAATATTTAAGCATTGACAACTTTCAAAAACTCCAATAAAGCTGTATTGACTTGGGTAGGTTTTTCTTGTTGAGTCCAGTGCCCACATTCAGGAATTAGGACTGTTTTTGTCAACTTTGGAACGTTTAATGGCAGCTCATCGAAGTTACGCTTTGTTTGAAAGCGAACAGGGTCACGCTCACCAGATATAAAAACTGTTGGAACCTGGATTTTCGCGTCCTTGAATTGAGTCATCAATTCCCAATTTTTATTTAAATTTCTGTACCAATTCAATGGTCCAGCAAAACCATTCCGACTGAATTCGGTTACATAATACATTAAATCAGTTTGACTTAGCCAAGAAGGTGGTTTGCCTGGGTCGACTAAAGTCTCAAGGAGCTTGGTTGGTCTTGATGGGCGTCGAAATTGCGAACGAGCTGACTCACTCTCGTAGGAGGAAGAATAATAAAAAGAACGCAAACTCTTTTCAACTTCGTTATTCAATTCTTTTTCAGCAACACCAAATTCCTGAAAATAGAGAATATAAAAAAAGTTGCCATTGGCGAATTTCTTAAAAGTAGCAATAGGGGCATCCTCGCGTCGTGGCGAATAAGGAACGCTTAAAGCTGCCACCGCTTTGAACTTGTCAGGATGTAACAAAGCAGCATTCCAAGACACAACTGCACCAAAATCATGTCCAACAATCACAGCTGATTTCTCGCCCAACGCGTCAAGCAGGCCAATTAAATCGTTGACGATTTCTAAGATCGTATAACTCTCCACGCCCTTAGGGCTATCACTCTTACCATAACCTCTCAGGTCTGGTGCAACAACTCGATAACCTGCCGCAGACAAAGCTGCAATTTGGTGCCGCCAAGAATACCAACACTCAGGGAATCCGTGACATAGCAACACAAGCGGCCCCTTACCCTGATCAACGTAATGCATGCGAATGCCATTCGTCACCACAATTTTTGATTCAGCCCCAGATAGCGAAGGAGGTAAGTTATTTGCAAATGCAGCAACTGGAGGTAATGTCCAATTTAGAGCTGCCACTGACCCTATTCGAAGAAAAAATCGACGCGAGTTGCTCACGTCGTATCTTGGCTCTCGTAAATCCACAAATGTGCTACAAGTAGAAGTTTTTCTTTTCGACATAACCGTTGTCCAAATTAACAGCCATCATGCACATCAAATTACCGCTAATGGTTGGCTTGTAAGCAGCCTAGTCTAGATTATTTTAAAAAGTTACCTTATCAAATCTGGTTTACCCTGAGAACATGAAGATTAACATCTGCTTTGTGGTAATTTTTTGGGGCTACTCTTCAATAAAAGTGGTTGCTCGCTTTGAGGAAATATTTTGAAATTCACTGTCGGCCGATACCTGATTTCCAACGACATCTTTAGCCCAGTCAATTACAAATTTCTACGACCGCAGGGGCGGCTTACTTGACTTTCAACTTTAAAACGTAAAAGACAGCAATCAGCCTAAAACTGTCATCGACTCACCCCGCCCGAACATCACCAGACAATCCGAGACAGCACCACAAATGCTTCAGACTGGCAAGCTTGAGAAGCCTCACAGCATCCGCGCCAGCGCCGCCTGCAAATGCTCCGAAGGCAGCCGCTTGAAGCCCGAGCGGGCAAAGCGCTGTAAGCGGCCTTGCATGAAGGCCACCAGCACGGAAGCGGCCACTTGCGCATCGGCAGTGGGGGGGGCAGAGTCACTGGTTTTGAGGGACTGGCGCAACTGCGCTTCAATCTTGTCAAACAACAAGTTGATGCGCTCTTGCAGGCGTTCGTGCTCGAGCACCAGGGCGTCGCCGATCATGACGCGGCTCATGCCGGGGTTTTTTTCGGCAAACTGAAACAGCAGCGCCACGATACGACCCGCCTGTTGGGGTCCCGCGTTTTCGCGGTCGGTGACCTGGCGGATCAGGCCCATGGTGGACTGGTCGACAAAGTCAATCAGGCCCTCGAACATTTGTGCCTTGCTGGCAAAGTGGCGGTAGAGAGCGGCTTCGCTCACGCCGATTTTGGCGGCCAGGCCTGCCGTGGTGACGCGCTCGGCACCGGGTTGCTCCAGCATGGCGGCCAGGGTTTGCAAAATTTGCAAACGGCGCTCGCCCGGTTTGGGGCGCTTGCGCGTTGGGGCCGACTCTTCGTCGGCCATGGGCTCGTGTTGTTCTTGATCTGACATGTCATCCCCTTGTTGTTCAAGCCGCCCGTGTTGGTGGTGCTGCTTTAACGGCTGCGGATCATGGTGCCGAAGGCTTGCTCTGACAACACTTCGAGCAGCATGGCGTGAGGCACACGGCCGTCGATGATGTGCACCGCATTGACGCCGCTCTTGGCCGCGTCCAGGGCCCCTGCGATCTTGGGAATCATGCCTCCGCTGATGGTGCCGTCGGCGCACAACTCGTCAATGCGGTTGGGTGTCAATTCGGTCAGCAGCTGGCCTTGCTTGTCGAGCACGCCCCGGATGTTGGTGAGCATGAGCAGCTTTTCGGCCTGCAGCACGGTGGCCAGCTTGGCGGCCACTACGTCGGCGTTGATGTTGTAGCTTTCGTTGTTGACGCCAAAGCCTATGGGGCTGACCACCGGGATGAAGGCGTCGTCCTGCAGGCACTGGAGGATGGACGGGTCGATGCTTTCGATTTCACCGACCTGGCCCACGTCGTGTTCTTTGGTGGGGTCTTGGCTGTCTATCAGGCGCAGTTTTTTGGCGCGGATCAGGCCACCGTCACGGCCCGTGAGGCCCACGGCTTTGCCGCCTGCGCGGTTGATCATGCCCACGATGTCTTGCTGCACTTCGCCGCCCAGCACCCACTCGACGACTTCCATGGTTTCTGCGTCGGTCACGCGCATGCCCTGGATGAATTCACCGGTTTTGCCCAAGCGCTTTAACGCTGTTTCGATTTGCGGGCCACCGCCGTGCACCACCACCGGGTTCATGCCGACCAGTTTGAGCAGCACCACGTCTTCGGCAAAAGCTTGCTGCAAGGCCGGGTCGGTCATGGCGTTGCCGCCGTATTTGATGACCAGTGTCTTGCCATGGAACTTGCGGATGTAGGGCATGGCCTGGGCCAGGATTTGGGCCTGGTCGTGCGGCGCAACAGTGGGGGCAGTGGTGGTGTCGGTCATGTTGAAAAAACTTCAGCAGATGGGCAAATGAAGAAAATCGGGTGATGGCAAACACACCCGTGCAGACGATTGTGCCGCAAGCGCACGGGCCATCAAAGGACCTCGGCCAGCATGCGGTTGACGCCCTGCTGCCAAGGCGGCAGCACAAGGCCAAAGGCCTTTTGCAGCTTGTGGGTGGCCAGGCGCGAGTTGAGCGGGCGCTGTGCGGGTGTCGGGAAGGCCGAGGTGGGCACGGCGGC
>JBIKHW010000405.1:0-3049 GCA_044361935.1 Limnohabitans sp.
AAAGCCCAGCAGGGGCAAGCCAGCAAAGGCGGGCATCATCACGCCCACCCAGGCCAGCAGCGAGGGCATCACGCCCCAGGTGAAGTGGATGCGTGGCGCGTTGGGGCTGATCAAGGCGTTGCGAAAGCCCACGCCCCAATGAATGCCACCCAAAAACGACACGATCACCGCGCCATAGCTTTGCATGGACAGGGCCACATAAGGATGCAACTCGGGGCCCACCAGCCACAGGCACAGGGCCAAAAACACAAAAGGAATCAGCCCGGCATAGCCGAGGCGCCGGATCAGTCGCCAGGTCGGGTCTTCGGTCATGGATGTGGCGTGTGGGGATGTCATTTGATCTCGGCGAGCATTTTTTCAACTTGCGCCATGGGCACGGCACCGGGCACACGAGCGCCATCGGCAAACAAGAGCAAAGGGGTACCGGTGATGCGGTATTTCTGGCCAAAGGCGACGATGGAGTCCACCGCTGAGGCGTCGCAATTGGCGGCAGGAGGCAGCGTGCCGTGGATCATCCAGTCGTTCCAGACCTTGGCCTTGTCTTTGGCGCACCAGATGTTTTTGGATTTGGTCTTGGAGTCCTCGCCCAGGATGGGGTATAGGAAGTGGTAAATGGTCACGTTGTCCAACTTTTGCAGGTCTTTTTCGAAGCGCTTGCAGAAGCCGCAGTTAGGGTCGGCAAACACCGCCAGTTTGCGTTTGCCGTTGCCACGCACCTGGGTGAAGGCGGTTTTCAGGGGCAGCTGGTCAAAGGGGATGGCCGAAAGTTTGTCCATGCGCTCTTCGGTCAGGTTGCGCTTTTGCTTTACGTCGATCAAGGCACCCTGGATCAGAAAGTTGCCATCGGCGTCGCTGTACATCACCTCGTTGCCCATGCGGATCTCGAACAGCCCGTTCATCGGGGTCTTGCTCACCTCATCGATCTTGGGCAAGTTGGGCAGGCGCTCGCTTAGATTTTTTCGGATGGCCGCTTCCTGGGCCATCACACTGCCCAACGTCAAGGCGGTGGCGGCCACGATCAGCGCCAGTTTGGAGAGAGCGAACTTCATGTCAAGGACTTTCGGGATCAAAAAAGAGGGTCAGCGGGTGGTCTTGGCCGAGGTGGGTGGGGTGCTTTGGCCCATGGCGCGTTGCGTCATCCAGTGTTTGAGTGGGCCGCTGCGGTCAAAGCCGCGCATGCCCCAATTGCGCAGGTTTTGCCAAACCGGACCGGGCTGGGCAAACAAGCGCTGCAGGCCATCGGTGACCAGGCCCATGGCCTGCACATCGGCTTGGCGTGCGCGTTCGTAGCGGCGCAGCAGTTTGGGGTCGTAGAGGGGCCGCCAAAATTCCTTGGCCCGGATCACGCGCACCAGCTCGGCCGCATCGCCCAGGCCCACGTTCAGGCCTTGACCGGCCAGTGGATGGAGCGAGTGGGCCGCGTCACCGGCCAGTGCAAAGGCTTGTTTGTTTTGGCCTGGCATGGAGCCGATCCAGCGCTCGGCCCGGGCCAGTTGCAGCGGCCACACAGCACGCTCGGTCGACAGCTGCATGCCGCCCAGGGCATGGCTGCAGGCCTGGGCCAGAGCCGCTGAAAAGTCTTCGGCGCTCAGGCCCATGAGCTCTTGCGCCCGCAGCGGGTGCACCGACCAGACCAGAGCGACTTCGCGCCCACCTTCGCCCCCCAGGGGCAGCAGCGCCAGCACTTCGGCTTGGGGCTGCGACAGACCGGGTGCGAGGCTCCAGCCAAACCATTGGCGAGCAATGCCTTCGTGCGCCCGCTCGCACAGCAGGCGGGTGGCCAGAGCGTGTTGTTCGTAATGCGTGATGTCAAAGCCCACGCCCAGCTCGGCCCGGGTCTGGCTGGCGCGGCCTTCGCACACCACCGTGAGTGGCGCGGCCACCGGGGCCTGCACCACTTGAATCTGGGGCTGAAACTGCACGGCCTGGGCCAGGCGATCTTGCAACACCGGTACGTCCACCATCCAGTTGAGTTCGCCCACACCATGGTCACCCGCGCCAAAGTGGAGCTGGCCGCCATCGTCGCCCCACACCTGCATTTGGTGCACGGGCGTGACGGCGGGCGCTTCGGGCCAGCAGCGCAAGTCTTGCAACAAGGCCTTGGCCACGCCGTTGAGTGAATAAGCACGCACGTCAGGGGTGGCCGTGGAGGCGGGAAAGTCAACCAAGGCCACGTTCAGCCGCTCGCGGGCCAGCAGCAAAGCCAAAGTGCGGCCGACGATACCAGCGCCACGGATGCAAATGTCAGGGGGAAGAGCCATGCCCGCATTGTAAGGAGGCGGCCCATGGCGCTGGGCCGCCGGGGACTTTGGGGCCGGGCCGGTGGCCCCGGGCTGAGCCGTTAAAATCGCATGTTGATTTCCGAATCTTCCCCCCGAATCACCGAAAGCCTTCCATGAGCCTCAAATGCGGCATCGTGGGTCTGCCCAATGTGGGCAAATCCACCCTTTTCAACGCCTTGACCAAAGCTGGCATTGCCGCTGAAAACTACCCCTTTTGCACCATCGAGCCCAACACGGGTGTCGTTGAGGTGCCCGATCCGCGTCTGCAGCAGTTGTCAGAAATCGTTGAGCCCGAGCGCATCGTGCCGGCCATTGTGGAGTTTGTGGACATTGCCGGCTTGGTGGCCGGGGCCAGCACGGGCGAAGGCTTGGGCAACAAGTTTTTGGCCCACATCCGCGAGACCGATGCCATCGTCAATGTGGTGCGCTGCTTTGAAGACGACAACGTGATCCACGTCGCCAACAAGGTGGACCCGATTGCAGATATCGAGGTCATTCAGACCGAGCTGTGCCTGGCCGACTTGGCGGCGGTTGAAAAAGCCATCCACCGCGTGAGCAAAATCGCCCGCTCCGGCGACAAAGAAGCCGTCAAACAAATGGCGATCCTGGAAAAGTGCCAAGCCGCGCTGAACGACACCCAGCCGGTTCGCACCATCGACTTCAGCAAGGAAGAACGCGTTGAACTCAAGCAGTTCTTCTTCATCACCGCCAAGCCCGCCATGTTCGTGGCCAACGTGTCGGAAGACGGCTTCGAGAACAACCCTTTC
>JBIKHW010000407.1:0-3048 GCA_044361935.1 Limnohabitans sp.
GATTGCGCAGGGCCAATTCCCAAGCCTGCGCTGGGCCGAGGTGCAGCTGCAACCCCTCACGGGTCGCCGCCACCAGCTGCGCCGACACATGAAGCACATCGCCCACCCCATCATTGGCGACGCCACCCACGGCAAGGGGCCGCTCAACCGGGCGGTGGCCGAGTACCTGGGGCTGCAGCGGTTGTGGCTGCATGCACAAAGCCTGGCCTTCAACCACCCGGTCAGTGAGCAAGGTCTGCAACTGGTCTCGCCTTTGCCCTGCGAGTGGGGGTTGTGGGATGGTTTTGCGACCGCCCAAATGGTTGGCACCACTTAACAGCAACGGGGTCTCCGGTCTTACCGGGCTTGGGCCCGCTTTGGGGTCAGGAGTGCATGGACCCAGCCGAAACCATTGGCGAATCAGGCGCTGGCGGGGTGGATGGGCAGGCACACGGTGAAGCAGGCACCGCCAAGGGGGCTGGTGCCCACAGTGAGGCTGCCGCCGTGGTTTTGAATGATCGCTTGACTGAGCCACAAGCCCAAACCCATGCCGTCGGCTTTGGAGCTGTGAAACATCTCAAAAACCCGCTCCCATTGTGAGGGGTCAATGCCCGGGCCGTTGTCTGACACCGTCAACTCCAGCATGTGATCTCGCTGTTGTAACTGCAGTGCCAAGGTGCGTGGCTCTGGGCCTTCTTGCAGGGCGTCTCGGGCGTTTTTCAACAAATTGAGAATCACCATTTGCAGCTGCCCTTCATCGCCCCATGTCACCAGTGCAGGGGCGGTTTGCAGTTGCATGTCGATGTGGTGCCGTTGCAATGCCCGTTTCACAATGGCGAGTGCGTCGCTGACCACGTCTGACACGCAAACGGCCGAGAATTCGGTGGTGCCATTGCGCAAGAATTTTCTGAGTTGGGCCATGATGTCCATGGCGCGTTGGTTGTCGTGCAGCACACCTTCCAAGAGCTGCTGACGCTCGTCAGCTTGCAAGGCTTTGGCATGGACCAACAGCTCGGATCGCAATTGCATGGCTTGCAGCGGCTGAGTCAACTCGTGCACCAAGGAGCTGAGCAAGACACCCATGTTGTTGGATTTGGCAGACAGCGCCAGCGCTTTGATCATCTGGTTTTTTTCTGCCAGCACTGCGTCCAGTGCCTGATTGGCTAAGCGCACAAGTTCGTTGTCTTTTCTTTCAGCTTGGTGCCGCGCGGCCAAAACATGGGTGCTGTAGGCCAGCAAAGAGCTCAGCATCAGGATGTCCGTAGACAAAGAAGTAAGACGGAACGCCGCCGGCCATCCGGTCTCCTGAAACAAGGACTCGGGGTGGGTGGTTTGCTGCAGCACAATCACCAATCGGGCAAGACGCAAGGACAAGCCGGTGAATGCCACCGCCATCATGAACTTCAGTTGAAATGCCCTCTCCTTCTGATGAGCTTGCCAAGCCTCCCAAATGACCCAAGACAGCAATGCAGAGCTGATCGATGAAAAAAAGATCACGCGCTCGACATAACTGCTGTTTTGACGCATGTATTCGAAGACCACCAAAACAACCAGCAGACCCCAAGCACTCGCCCAGACACACCGGGGGCTCAAGGGGATGCGCCACGAACGCACGGTCAGGGCACAACTGGTCACGCAGGCCACGGCCAATGTGTTGGCGATTGACAAAAAGAAGGGTGCCAACCAGGCATACGACATGGCGGTGATGCCAGCCAGGTTGGACAGCAGAAAGGTGGCGATCAGAGCGCGGCTGGGTCGGGCTTCTCTTGCGCCTTCAAACAAGGAAGCGGCGTGAACCGTCATGCCCAAAATGATCAGGCTGACCATCAAAAAAATGATTTCGTTGGCAAAAGCCATTGAACTGACCAATGAAATGGAGTGACTAAAGCTGGGAATTAACCCGAATGCAGTACTCGATTATTCATGAAATTCGGCATAGCTTTGCACTCACCGAAAAATCCATGGGCTCTCTGTCAGGCCATGGAATGGACCCCGCATCAAGTGCGGGGTGACAGTGATGAGGAATTTACGGAGTGACAGATATAAAGAATTTACGGGGTGACCGGGATAAGGACCACGCCCAGAGCGAGGAACGTGGATCAAGGCCGAAAAACAATGGGCTGGCAAGGATCATTGTCACCCAAAGCATATGCATCCATGCGGTTTTCCATAAGATCTAAATGGTTAGGCCCTTGCGCCACCCACAAAAACATCGACCGATTGCCCTATGAGCTTGCTCTTTACCCCCTTTACCTTTGATGCGCCGTCTGGTCCCTTGACCTTGCCCAACCGCATCGTGATCGCGCCCATGTGCCAGTACTCGGCCGACAACGGCCAAGCCACCGACTGGCACCTGACGCACTGGACCAACTTGCTCAACAGCGGCGCGGGCCTGTTCACCATCGAGGCCACTGCGGTCTCGGCTGCAGGCCGCATCAGCCCCGGCTGCCTGGGCTTGTGGGACGATGCCACTCAAGCGGCGCTGGGTGACAAACTGCATCGCGCCCGCCGCCTGGCCCCGCACATGCCCGTGTGCATCCAGATCAGCCACGCGGGCCGCAAGGCTTCGAGCGCTGCCCCTTGGGACGGCGGCATGCTGATTGCCCCACAAGACGGTGGCTGGCAGCCTGTGGCCCCCAGCGCCCTGCCCCACTTGCCACAAGAAGCCGCCCCCACCGAGCTGAGCTTGGCCGACATCGCGCAAATCAAGGCCGACTTTGTCAACACCGCCCGACGCAGCCACGAACTGGGCATTGAGGCGGTGGAGCTGCACGCAGCGCACGGTTATTTGCTGCACGAGTTTTTGTCGCCTATTTCCAACCAGCGCACCGACGCCTATGGCGGCAGTTTTGGAAACCGCATCCGCTTTCCGATGGAAGTGTTCAAAGCCGTGCGCGAAGCCTTTGGCGGCACGCTGGGCATGCGCATCTCGGGCACCGACTGGGTGGATGGCGGCTGGACGGTTGAAGAAACTGCAGAGCTGTCTGCCCGGCTCAAACAAGCCGGAGCACAGTTTGTGCACATCTCGTCGGGCGGTGTCTCGCCCCTGCAAAAAATCGCCTTGGGGCC
>JBIKHW010000406.1:0-3048 GCA_044361935.1 Limnohabitans sp.
GCAGAATGCCGGCCATGCCGGGTCGGCTGCCTGCCACCTGCCATATGACCAGAACCAAGGCTGGCACCAACATGCCAAGCACTGTCCGACGAAGGGTATCGAGAGAAGCGTTTGCCATGTGGGTGCTGCCTGCTTACTTCTTGAGTTCAACAACCATGGAGTCGTCGTACAGGGCGGCGGCTTCTTTGGTCACGTCTTTTTGCACAATGCCTTGCTTGAAGGCGGCTTCAGCCAAGCGCGAAACCTGGTCTTTGGTCAGGACGCCGCCGAGCTGGATGATCTTGGCCGATTCCTTGGTCACGTTCATTGGCAAGCCGGTGTACTTGGAATAAGCATCTGCAAACACATCCTTGTTCTTGCTCAGGGTTTCTTCGGCCTTGAGGTAAGCCCACAGGAAGCGGCGCACCAGCTCCTTCTTTTGGGTCATGGCCTCGCCAGAGGCGGCCAACATGCCCAGCTCTGCGCCCACAGCGCGAGACTGGCTGTACTCCAGCTTTTGCGAGAAGTAGGCATCGCCTTCGGCCACAGCCTGCGACTCAAAGGGCTCCCACAGCACCATGGCGTCGATGTCGCCGCGCTTCATGGCTTGCACAAAGGCTGTGCCGCCACCTTGCACGTTCACGGGCGTGAACGAGTTGTAGGGGATGTTTTTCTCGATCAAGGTCATGGCCCACTGGAACCAGACCGCCGAGCCGGGGGCAATGGCAATTTTCTTGCCCTTGATGTCGCCCCAGTCGTCGATCTTGGCGCCTTTGCGCACCACCAGGTATTTGGGCGAGCTGCCCACACCGGTCAGGCCGACCAGATTTTTGCTACCTTGAGCGGCCACGATGGCCAGGTCACCCGCACCCACGGCCGACACGTCGACCGAGTTGGACAACAAAGCGGTGCGGGCATCGGCGTAGCGCACGAACTCGGCACGCTTGACCTCGATGTTCATTTTCTTGAGCTCTTCTTCGACCAAAAGCATGGGTGAGAGATGACCCACTTTGACGTAGCCAACAGTCAGAGTGGCTTTGTCTTTGAGGGGGGCGGGCGCTGGGCCCAAGGCCAAAGCCATGCCGGTGGAGACCGACAGTGCAAAGCCGATGAGGGATGTCAAAAGTTTCATCTGAATACTCCTGGGTTGGTGGATCGATAGGGGGTTTACAGGCCGGTGAACTGAGGGGACCGTTTTTGTGCGAAAGCCAGCCGGCCTTCCGCATAGTCCTTGCTTTTGAAACAAGCGTCGATGGCGGTTTCCACTGACGTCATGTCTTCTTCATCTTCCGCCAGTGCTACTAAAGTTTTCTTGGCGGCCTGAATGGTCAAGGGCGCATTGGCGGCGATCTCATGGGCCAAGGCGGTGCAATGCACAAACACATCGTCAACCACAGCAAGGACCATGCCCATGGCCTGTGCGCTGGCCGCGTCGTACACGCGGGCGGTGTAAAAAGCCTCTGCCGTGGCTTGCGGTCCCAGGTTGTTCAGGATGCTCTTCATGTTTTCGATGTCATACCCCAAGCCCATCCGGGCTGCAGGCATGCGAAAACGCGAATGCGGTGCGGCATAACGCAGGTCGCAGCTCAAGGCCAGGCCCAGCCCACCGCCATAACAAATGCCACTGATGGCTGCGATCACTGGCACGCGGCAGCAAAAAATCGCTTTTTGCGTGCGCATGACCATGTCGTTGTAATGCGCGACCGAAGCGGCTGAGTTGCGCTGGGTCTCAAACTCGCTGATGTTGGCGCCCGACACAAACGATTTCTCGCCCGCGCCGCGCAGCACACACACCCGAACCTCGGTGCGTCGGTCTATCTCTTCAAAGGCTCCCAGCAAGGCCGTCCACATGCCCAAGCTCATGGCATTGTGTTTGGCCACGTCATCGATCGTGACCTGCGCCACATGGCCCTGCACGCTCAAATCGATGCGGCCTTCGCTCATACAACACCCCGGGTGTGGAATCCTTCAATATCGGCAGCCGAGAAGCCCAGATCACTCAGCAACTCATCGGTGTGCTCACCCCAGCCAGGCGCAGGCGCCACCACCTTGGACGGTGTGCGGCTGAGCACCACCGGTTGGGTGATGAAATGCATGTCCTTGCCAAACTGTGTGGGCAGTGTGGTGGTCACCTGCAGGTGCTTGACTTGTTCGTCTTCAAACACCTGCGGCACGGTGTAGACCGGGCCTGCAGGAACGCCCGCTTGGTTGAGCAGCGAGACCCACTGGTGCACGGTTTTCTTGGGAAACTCTTCGGCGATCAGCCGGTTCAAGCGTTCCCTGTTTTGGACACGCAGCGGCTCCGTCACAAACTCTGGGTCTTGGTACCACTCTGGTTTTTGCAGCACTTCACAAAAGCGTTTCCAGTTGCCTTCGCCCGATGCGCCCAGGTTGAAGCAGCCATCGCTGGCCTCGAACAAACCCATGGGCGAGCTGGTGGGGTGGTTGTTGCCCACCTGAACCGGCACATCGTTGTCGTTCAGGTAGCGGGCCATCTGGAAATCCATCATGGCAATTTGCGAATGCAGCAAAGAGCTGTGCACCCACTGGCCTTGGCCCGACCTCTCGCGCTCGATCAAGGCCACCAGGATGCCGATGGCGCAGTACAGTCCGGCACTCAAGTCAGCCACCGCCAAACCCGCCCGGATGGGTCCGTGTTCTGGCTCGCCCGTCACGCTCATCAGCCCGCCCATGCCCTGAATGATCTGGTCAAAGCCGGGACGCCAAGCATAGGGGCCATCCTGCCCGAACCCGGAAATGCTGGCCAGGATGATGCGCGGGTTGATGGCCTTGAGCGACGCGTAATCCAGGCCCAGGCGGTCCTTCACATCGGGACGCCAGTTTTCCACCACCACATCGGCCTCGGCAATCATCCGCTTGAGGATGTCCATGGCCCCCTCTTTTTTGAGGTTCAGCGTCATCGAACGTTTGTTGCGGTTGATGTTCTGAAAATCGCCCCCCTTGCGGTTGGCCGCAAACATCGCTTCGTTCGGATCAACCCCCTCAGGCGGCTCGACGCGCACCACGTCCGCACCAAAATCGGTCAGGATGCGCACGCAATTGGGTCCT
>JBIKHW010000408.1:0-3033 GCA_044361935.1 Limnohabitans sp.
GGTGCCCATGTAGATCACCGACTGGTCATATTTGTCGAAGCTGGCCAGCACGGCCGGATCTTGCAGCGTGCTCCTGAAGGCGTCGTGCAGGCGTTTGACCACGGCCGGGTCCATGCCCTTGGGGCCACCAATGCCAAAAGGTGAGTCAGAGACGGTGTCGAAACCGAGTTCATTGAGCGTGGGCACGTTGGGCCAGCGCTTGGTGCGTTTGCTGCCGTAGGTGGCCAACAAGCGCATGGTGCCCGCCTCGACCTGTGGGGCCCAGCCGGTGGCGTCGCTGTGCGACATGACATGGCCACCCAACACCGCTTGAAGGCCATCGGCGCTGCCTTTGAAGGGCACATGGGTCACGTCGATTTTGGCTTTGCTGGCGAATTCGGCAAACGCCAGGTGGGGTGTGGTGCCGTTGCCAGTCGATCCGTACGTGAATTTGCCCGGGTTGGCTTTGGCAAAGGCCACCAAGTCGGCAATCGACTTGATGGGCGAGTCTGCCCGTACCACCACGCCAAAGGTGTAGCCGGTCAGGCAGGCAATGTAGGTGAAGTCTTTGAGCGGGTCGAACTGCATTTTTTGCATGTGCGGCAAACGCGCGACGCCGATGGTGATTTGCGACAGGGTGTAGCCGTCGGGCTGGGCACGCACCAGTTCATTGGGGCCGAGCATGCCGCTGGCACCGGGTTTGTTTTCGATGATCACTTGAACGCCCAGCGCTTTGGTGGCGCTCTCGGCCAAAGCACGCATCACGGCATCGGTGGAGCCGCCTGCAGGCCAGGGGCAAATGAGTTTGATGGGCTTGGCCGGAAAAGCCTGGGCTTGCGCCAGAGTGGGAAATGCCACCGTGACTGCGGCGGCGGCGGATGCCTGAACAAATGTGCGTCGTGACGTGCCTTGGGTTTTCACACCGGTCTCCTTTTTGAATGCGGTGTGAGCATTCCAAAGGAAGCAGCGTGACCTGACAAGAGGGCAAACCTGAGCCCGTGCCCAGGCGAGGTCGCTTTCGCGACTGTGCCTCAGTCACCCTTGACCACGCCCTCGCGCCTGGGGTCCGCCCCGCCAAACCAGCCGCTGGGCGTGCGCTCAATGGCTTGCAGACCGCTGGTCATCTCCATTTCGCGCACCTCATGGCCACGGGCTTTGAGGGCGTCCACGGTGCTGCGGTCAAAACGTTGGGCTTCGAGCATTGTCGGGCCCCCCAGCGAGCCGAAGTTGGGCAGGTCAATCGCTTGCTGCGCGTTCAGTCCCCAGTGCAGCGTGCCCGTGAGCAGTTTGGCGGTGTAATGGATGATGGCCGCGCCCCCCGGGCTGCCGCCGCTCATGAGCATTTGGCCTGTGGTTTTGTCGAACACCAAAGTGGGCGACATGGATGAGCGGGGGCGCTTGCCCGGCTCGACCCGGTTGGCGATGGGGCGGCCTTGGGCGTCGGCAGGGGCCAAGCTGAAATCGGTCAACTCGTTGTTGAGCAAAAAACCTCCGAGGCGAGACGGGTCGGTAGTGACCATGCGACGCGAGCCAAAGGCGGCTTCGATGGTGGTGGTCATGGCCACCGCGCGGCCTTGGGCGTCGACCACGCTGATGTGGCTGGTGCCGTATTCGGTTTGTGTGGGCATGGGCGCGAAGCTGGTGGTTTTGCCACCGGGCTGGCCCGCTGGGGCTGCTTTCATGGCCTGGGTGCCAATCAGCTGGCTGCGTTCGCGCAGGTAAGCGGGAGCCAGCAGGCTGAGCCAGTCGCCAGCAGGCGCTTGCACAAAGTCAGGGTCGGCCACAAATTGCGCCCGGTCGGCAAAGGCCAGGCGTGAGGCTTCGGTGTAGCGGTGCAAAAAGTCGGGCGAGGGCAGGCCAGCGGCCAGCTCGGGGCCTTGGGCTGAGGTGTTACCCAGCATGCCCAAAATCTGGCCGATGGCGATGTGGCCCGAAGACGGTGGTGGAAAGCCACAGAGGCGGTAAGCCCGCGCTGCGGCCGTGTGGTCAAAACACAGGGCCTCGCGCATGCGGGGCTGGTAGTTGGCCAGGTCTTGCAGACTCAAGGTGCCGGGGCGCGGCGCCTGTGCGGTGCGGGCCACGATGGCCTGGGCCACGGGCCCTTCGTGCAGGGCGCGGCTGCCCTGGGCCGCAATGTGGCGCAGCACATGCGCGTATTCGGGGTTGCGCAGCACATGGCCCACAGGCCAGGCCTGCCCATCGGCTTGGTAGAAAAAGCGCAGAGCCAGCGGGTCTTTCTTGAGCAGCGCGTCGGCGTTCAACAAGGCGTGCAAACGGGGGCTGACCCGAAAGCCTTGCTCGGCCAGGGTGATGGCGGGCTGCAGCAGCTGCGCCCAAGGCAGACGGCCGTGTTGGCGGTGAGCCGCCTCGAGCATGCGCACCGCGCCGGGTACGCCCACCGAGTGCCCGCTTTGCACCGCCTCTGGAAACGGCAGCGGCCTGCCGTGCTCCATGAACATGTCGCCTCGGGCCCCCGCTGGTGCGGTTTCGCGCCCGTCGTGCGCCGTGACCTTTTGGCCATCAAAGTGCATCAAAAACGCCCCGCCGCCAATGCCGCTGGACTGTGGCTCCACCAGGCCCAGCACCATTTGCACGGCAATGGCGGCATCGAGTGCCGAGCCGCCTGCACGCAAGACCTGGTGGCCCGCGTCGGTGGCCAGCGGGTTGGCCGCCGCCACCGCTTGGCGCGTGTAGGCCCAGCCGGGTTTGGCCGTGTTGCCGCTGGCCGCTTCGGGCTGGATGGCCAGATCGGGCACGCTGTAGCGCAAGGCCTTGGCGGGGGGCTGTGTGGTGCAGGCGCTCAAAAGCGACATGAAAGCTAGGCTCAGTGACAATTTGATCTTCATAAGTCCTCCAAGGCGAGATGATGCCAGCGATCCGTGGCTGAATTTATAGCTTTAGGTGTTTGCACGCAGACCAGACCCAAGCTCAACCCTCAAAAAAACAGGCCCCTCAGGGCCTGTTAATCGTCAGCCTTAGAGGATTAACTCACTTAGGTGCCAAGCGGATCGCGCCGTCCAGACGGATCACCTCGCCATTGAGCATGTCGTTTTC
>JBIKHW010000091.1:0-9939 GCA_044361935.1 Limnohabitans sp.
CGTGTCCCGTGAAGCCAAAAACAATGCCGTTCCGAGTGGCTTGGTTGCCAAAGTTCAGGGCCTGGCCTTGCCCACCAAAATCCTGGGCACCAAGCTCAACGGTGTCCTCAACGGCATCAACCTGAATGAATCAACCATCGAAAGCACCGGCTCAGGCACTGCGGGCCAAAGTGCCAGCCTGACAGGCGCTGTGTCGGTCACCGTGGTCGAGGTGCTGTCCAACGGCAACTTGATGGTGCGTGGTGAAAAACAACTGGCGCTCACCGAAGGGACCGAGGTGATTCAGGTCACCGGCATCATCCGCCCCGACGATGTGTCGCCCAACAACATGGTGCAATCGCGCCGCCTGGCCAATGCCCAGATTGCCTACCTTGGCACGGGCGATATGGCCAACGCGGTCAAACCAGGCTGGGGCACCAGCGCCTTGCTCAAACTCTGGCCATTCTGAGCGCCGCTCACCTCTTGAGAAACACCCCATGAAATCGACCCTCCTTACCCTTGTATTGCTGATGAGCTTGACGGGCACCGCCTGGGCCGATCGCGTCAAGGACTTGGCCTCTGTGGCTGCGGGCCGCTCCAACCAATTGATTGGCTATGGCCTGGTGGTGGGTTTGCAAGGCACGGGTGATGGGTCCGATGTGTCGTTCACCGCGCAAAGCATGAAGTCCATGCTCAGCCGCATGGGCGTGAGCCTGGAGGGTCCGCTGTCGGACTTTGAACAAAGTGCCAACAGCGGCAAGATCGACATCAAGAACGTCGCTGCCGTGATGATCACGGCCGAACTGCCTGCTTTTGCCAAACCAGGTCAAAAGATTGACATCAACGTCTCAGCCATCGGCAAAGCCACCAGCTTGCGCGGCGGCAACTTGCTCCTGACCAGCCTGAGGGGCGTGGACGGCGAGGTTTATGGCATCGCTCAAGGGGCATTGACCGCCACCGGCATCGACAGCAGTGCCGCAGGCTCCAAAGTCAGCGTCGGTACGCCAAATTCTGCGCGCATCCCCAATGGGGCCACGGTCGAGCGCATGGTAGAGACCCCGTTCGAGACCTCAGACCATGTGGTGATGAATGTGCGCGAGTCGGACTTCACCACCACCACAGCCATTGTGAATGCGGTGAACAAAAGTTTTGGCGAGGGCACAGCCCGCGCATTGGACGGCATGTCGTTTGCCGTGCGTGCACCCAGCGACATGTCGCAGCGCGTTGCCTTCATGAGCATGGTCGAAAACCTTGACGTTGTGCCCGGCGAGCCGCCAGCCCGGGTGGTGGTCAATTCACGCACCGGCACCGTCGTCATCAGCCGCAATGTGCGCGTGAGCGCCTCAGCCGTTTCACACGGCACCATCTCGGTGGCCATCGCCGCCACCAACGAAGTGTCGCAACCCAATCCCCTCAGCCAAGGCCAGACGACGGCTGTACAAAATGCCTCGATCGCCGTGACAGAACCCAACAAACCCATGTTCTTGTTCCAGCCCGGCGTAGAGCTGCGCCAGCTGGTGGATGCCGTCAACCAGGTCGGGGCCACCCCATCGGCCCTGATCGCCATCCTCGAAGCGCTCAAGAGCACCGGCAGCTTGCGTGCCGAGCTGATCGTCATCTAAACGACGAGAGCAAGCGGTCATGAGCGATATCTCCACCTCCAGCTCTTATCTGGACTTCAATGCCTTGGCGCAGTTGAAGGGCGATGCCGCACGCGACCCCAGCCGGGCGGTGCGCAAAACCGCAGAACAATTCGAGGCGTATTTCATCCAGCAGATGATGAAAACCATGCGCGAATCGATCGAAAAAAGCGATCTTGTCGAGGGTGGCAACATCGAGATGTACCAAGACCTGATGGACAAAGAGGTCTCGCTGAGCATGGCCAAACGCGGCGGCATGGGCCTGGCTGACATGCTGGAGCGCCAGATGAACAAAAACCAGATCCAAAGTACACAAGACGCACTGCGCTTGCACCAACCTGCCAACACCAGCGTGACGCCCACCGCCCTGCCCCTGAACCCGGTGCATGAGCCCATGTCACTCAAACCCACCGCCATCGAAGCCTACCGCCTTGAGCGCAACAGCGGCTTCAAGCTTGGAGACAAACCATGAGTGACATGCTCAGCATTGGCAGCTCCGGCGTCACCGCTTACCAGCGCGCGCTGGCCACTGTGTCCAACAACATCGCCAACGTCAACACCGATGGCTACACCCGCCAAGACGTGTCGCTGACCGCCAACCAGCCGCGTCAGATCGGCAACAGTTATCTCGGCACTGGCACACGCTTTGACGCCGTGCAGCGCCAATATGACGCCTTTGTGGAATCGAACCTGCGCAACAGCAACAGCGATCTGGAAAGCGAAAAGCCCTTGCTGTCTTATGTGAACCGACTGATCGACGTCATGGGTGATGAAAGCATTGGCCTGACAACCGCCATCAACCGGTTTTTCGAATCGGCGCGCGACCTGTCCAGCAACCCCGCATCGGTGGTCTCCAGAAGCATCTTTTTGCGCGATGCCGATGGCATGGCGGCACGGTTTCGGCAACTGGCAGGTCAATTTGAACTGCTTGAAAATGAAACCCGACAATCGGTGGAAACAGATGTAGGCCAAATCAACGCTTTGACCAGCCAACTCGCCGTGATGAACAAGCAATTGGCCAAACACAGCACTGTGGACAGTCAACCCTCTGAACTGCTGGACCAACGCGATTTGTTGCTGCGCAAACTCTCCAGTCTTGTGGCGATCAAGACCAAATTTGAAACAAACGGCGCTGTGGTCGTCAGTGTGGGTGACACCCTGGACCAAGGTATTTTGGTCAACCAAAAAAGCGCCCGCATCATCGGCGTCCAAGAATCCGGCATTGCCCCAGGAAAGCTTGAATTTGTCATTGATGCTTACGGCACCCCTGAGCCGATGACTGGCATCAGCAGCGGCAAGATCGGTGGTGTGATGAGTTTTCGTGACCAGGTGCTCAAACCGGCAAGCGCCTCGCTGGATGACCTGGCCGCCGCCATGGCTGAACAAGTCAACACGGTTCACCGCAATGGCTTAGATGCCGAAGGGCAACTGGGGGGCGACTTATTTGGCTTTAGCGCTGGACAGACAGGCCAGGCAGCAGGCATGAACATGCTCATCCAAGATGCCAATCGGATCGCCGCTGCGGGACAGTTCCGCGTCATCGACGCCCCCCTGAACAGCGGCACTGCCCAGGCCCGCATTTCTTACATGCCGCCCGCTTTTGATGGCCCGACCTCTTTGCTGGGCGATCTGGCTCTGGCCCAAATTCCGCAAACCGCCACAGTCGGCGTGAGCATGAGCGCCAACCAGGCTTTTGCCAGCCTGGGCGTGGTCAAGGTCGGCACCCAAGACTTGTCCCTGACACTGAACAACCCGGGTGAAGGACAAACTTTTCAAGTCCTCACGCGCGATGGTCGTCACTTGCTGGGCAGCACGCTCACCAGCAAAGAGCAAGCCTGGCTGATCAAAGAAAGCAACGGCCTGGAAGCTGGCGCCACTTACAGCGACAGCGGTCTCAACGCCACATTCAGTGCAAGCCGCAGCCCCACCTACCTCGACATGGACATCTTCATGGGGGCCAAAGCTGAGGTCAGGCTGGAACAACAATTCAACCCAGACTCAGGCGCCCTGCTGGCCCCTAAAAAGCTCTCTGCCGTACTGACCGGCTCTGATTTTTCGGATTTTTCAGGTCCCATTGCCGCCAACACCTTCTCGCTCAATGGCCACACCCTGCCTGCCCTCAGCACCCAAGGCCCCATCGGACTGAGCGACGTCGTAACCTGGCTCAATGCCCAAAGCAGTGACACGGGCGTCACTGCCAGCGCTGTGGCTGGCCAATTGGTCCTGAGCCGTCCAAGCAACAACACCACCGATGACATCCGCCTAGGCATGGGCAGTGCTGGCACACCTGAAGATTTGAAAAAACTCGGCTTTGACACCCGCATCTCGATCACCGGTGCCGCAGCCGATGACCTGCTGGTGTTTGTGACGGACCGCAGTGGTGCGGCCAGCACAGCGCTAGTGAGCGCTCAGTTTGGAGGCATCGAAGGCGATATGAAGCAGGCCCTTCGCGAAGGCCCCATGAGCGTGAAGTTCCTCACCAACACCCGCTACCAAATTGTGGACAGCGCCACACAAACGGTGCTGGCTGAACGTGAATTGACGCTCGACCCCAACTCACCCGCCCCCAGCCTGAGCTACCGTGGCTTGAAACTGGAATTTTCGACAGCGCCCAAAGCAGGTGATGAATTCACCACAGATGGCAACCGAGACGGTATTGGCAACAACGAAACCATGCTGCAGCTGGTGGCGCTGGAAGACCAACCCCTCATGCCCGGTGGCCTGACCATCACAGAAGCCTATATAGAGCGCGTCAACCAAGTCGGCAATGTGGCCCGCCAGGCCGCCATTTCGCAGCAAGCCCTGGAAGTGGTGCACCGACAGGCCCAAGACGACCGCGACAACATTTCCGGCGTGAGCTTGGACGAAGAAGCCTCGGCGCTTGTGCGGTTTCAACAGGCCTACCAGGCTAACGCCAAGGTCATGCAAACCGCCATGTCGATGTTCGAAGCCATTTTGCAAGTCCGCTGATGGATGCCGCCTTATGAAAATCTCCACCTCCTTGATGTTTG
Source organism: Limnohabitans sp. (assembly GCA_044361935.1). Taxonomy (GTDB): domain Bacteria; phylum Pseudomonadota; class Gammaproteobacteria; order Burkholderiales; family Burkholderiaceae_C; genus Limnohabitans_A. Next base: position 4,631 of record JBIKHW010000091.1, read on the forward strand.
AGCGCGCCACCGAGCGCATGAGCACCATCCAAAACAAGCTCAACAACACCCAAGCCCAGATGGCCGTGGGCAAACAAATCCTCTCGCCTAGCGCAGCCCCCGACCAAGCCGCTGCCATTCAGCGCCTCAAGGGTGAAGTGCAGCGCCAGGACAGCCACATGCGCACGCTGGACGTGGCCATGCGCCGCTACACCGCCGAAGAAACAGCCCTTTCCGCCTCCAACGATGTGTTGATTCGCCTCAAAGAGCTGGGCATTCAGGCCGCCAACGGCACCCTGGCACCTGACGACCGAAAAGCCATTGGGGTGGAAATGAAGGCCTTGCGCGACCAATTGCTGAGTCTGGGCAACACGCGCGACGACAGCGGCAACTATTTGTTTTCGGGCACCCGGGTCAACACACCGGCTTTTGCCGAAGACGCCAGCGGGGCCGTGGTCTACCAGGGCGATCAGACGCAAACACGCATACCCGCAGGTGTGGAGCGCACCGTGCAATTCACCCGCGCAGGCACCGATGTGTTCAACCGCGTGGTGAGCGATGACGGCCAGGCGCTTGGCTTTTTTGATGCGCTGGACCAAATGATCGAAGGCGTGAACAGCAGCCAGACCCCGGAGATTCAACAAGGCATTGCCAACCTGACCCAAATGCACAACAGCCTGACACTGTCGCAAGCCCAAAACGGCTCAGACCAGGCGGTGCTGCAGTCACAGCTTGATGTGCTGGACGAAACCGCGCTGCGCCTGAAGACCACCCTGTCCGACATCGAAGACCTGGACTACGCCGAAGCCGTGACCCGGATGAACCGGGAAATGATGTCTCTGGAAGCGGCCATGGGCAGTTTTGCCAAGATATCTGGCTTGACCCTGTTTGACTACATCCGGGGCTGATGGGGCCGTGGAGCTCAAGTTCTGAAGTACCCAACCGATTCCTTGTGATCCGCTCTACACCCTAAACACCCCAAGCCATGGCCACCAGCAGCATTGTCAACACCCTCGGCGCGGGCTCCGGCATCGACGTGAAAAGCCTGGCCCAAAGCCTGGTGGACGCCGAAAAAACGCCCAAAAAAGAGCGCATTGAAGCCAAGATCACCCAATCCGAAGCCCGTATCACCGGTTACAGCGCCATCAAATACGCGTTGTCCGAGCTCAAGACCGCCTTTGGCAAACTCAACGACGCCAGTGACTTCAGCTCAATCAAAACCACCAACACACAGCCTGCAGCCTTTGGCGTGACGGCGGGCAGCACGGCCGATACAGGCAGCTACAGCATCGAAGTGCTGCAAACCGCGCTGGCCCAGCGAACGGCCAGCAGCAGCTTTGGCGACCGCGCCACACCCCTCAACGGCGGTGCCGCGTTCTCACTGGACCTGAGTGTGGGCGGCGTGAGCAAGGGAGCCATCAACGTCACCACCGCCACCCCTGCCGGCATGGTCAGCGCCATCAATGGGGCCAAGCTGGGCGTGACAGCGCAACTCATCAACACCAGCAACGGCTACAACGTGGTCATATCGGGCGACACAGGTGCAGCGAAAAATTTCAGCCTGACCAGCAACGACGGCACCGGCACCGCCGTGAGCGGCGTCAGCTTTGCTACGCCTTTGCAAACGGCCACCGACGCCCGCTTTAAGGTCAACGGCCTGGAAGTCAGCCGCAGCAGCAACGCCATCACAGACGTGATCGATGGCGTTACGCTCGACCTGTACGCCAACACCACAGGCGCTGCACGCCTGGACTTGAACCGAGACACTGCGGGCATCAAAGACAACATCAAAGGCTTGGTCACGGCCTACAACGACTTTGAAGAAGCCCTGAAAATATTGGGCGACCGCACCAGCGAGGTCGAAGAATTTGGGGGGGCTCTGGCCGGCGAAAGCCTTTTGCAAACGGTGCGCAGCCAGGTACGCAATCTGGTGACCAGCAACTCCACCACCCCCGGCACCACCATCAAGGCAGCGCGTGACGTGGGCCTGAGCATTGACCGGTACGGGAAACTGACACTCGACGACGCCAAGCTCGACACCGCCTTGCAAAACAACTTTGGCGAGGTGTCCACCATGTTCAGCGCGGGCACCAACAACCAAAGCATTTACAGCCCCGCCCCAGCGGGCCTGGCCGGCAACGCCATCAACAGCATTGAAAAAATGCTGCTGTCCACCAGCATCATCGACACCCAAAGCAAAAGCGTGACCACGCAAATAGCCAAATACAAAAAAGACCTGAGCGCGCTGGAAGACCGCATGGACAAGCTCTTGACCCGCTACATGAGCCAGTTCAGCGCCATGGAAAGCATTGTGGGCAACAGCAACAGCACGCGCGAAGGCCTCAAAAGCACCTTCACCGGCATGATGAAGGCCTACGAATAATTTGCCCGCCGGATTGGGCCATTGCAGGTTCCCTCGTAAATGAATCCGCCTATTTTTTAGTACTTAAAAAATATAAAACGATCCAGCCTGCAAAGCCCCCTGTTACCCACCCGCAAAATCTACAAGACCCGCAAAACTCCCCCAAAGCACCCCAGCGGCAAAAATTTGCCGCTCAGGGGGTCAAAAGCCTTAAGTTTCTCTCCACGCGGCCGAATCACTCAGATATGAAGCCCTCAATGGTTCACCTGACCAGCGCTTGCCCCATGGCGAGCACGGTCAGCGAGGACCAAAACTTGGAGAAAACCATGAGCAACGACATCCAACCCGGCGCTCCACGCGCAATGGCCCTACCCTCCGCGGTTCAAGCCACACGCGTGGCCGAAGTCCAAGGCCGCGCACAGCCACCGGTAGAGGTCAAACCCGCAGCCGAAAACAAACCCGACCCTCAGGAAGCCCGCCGCGCCCTGGAAGAAACCAGCGAACACCTGAACCAGCTGATGGCTCGCAACAAGCGCGACCTCAGCTTCAGTGTGGACGATGTGACCAACACGGTTGTGCTCACCGTGAAAAACCGCGTGGGCGAAGTGGTGCGCCAAATTCCGAACGAAACAGCTCTTCGCGTGGCCCACAACATTGAAAACATGAAGGGTCTGATGCAAGACCAGAAATCTTGAGTTTTCAAAAAAAATAAAAAGCCCTCAAGCTTTTTTTGCAACTTCCGAATCATCCATTAACAGAAATTCACTTCCGATTTTCTGTACTCAACAGGCAGGTCCTACTCCCTTCGGGCCCCTGCCAACCTTTTGAAATAAACCTCTTCAAGGAGTAAGACCATGTCAGTGATCAATACCAACGTGAAATCCATCGTGGCTCAAAACGCCCTGACGGTTAACAACCGTGCCATGTCTAAAACCATGGAGCAACTGTCGACCGGCAAGCGCATCAACGGCGCCAAAGATGACGCAGCGGGCCTGGCCATCAGCAGCAAAATGACTTCGCAAATCAAGGGCCTGAACCAGGCTGTGCGCAATGCCAACGACGGCATCTCTTTGATTCAAGTCGCAGAAGGCTCTTTGGTCGAAGTCAGCAACATGATGCAGCGCATGCGTGAGTTGGCCGTTCAATCTGCCAACGACACCAACACCAGCGACGATCGCAGCGCCATGAACCTTGAATTTCAAGAGCTCAAAAAAGAAATCAACCGCATTGGTTCCAGCACCGAATGGAACAGCATGAAAGTCATGGACAAGAGTTTTGATGGTGGGAGCGGCACGTTCAAGTTCCAAGTCGGCGCCAATGCAGCCCAGAACATTGAGATCACCTTGGGAGACTACCGCACAACTGGGGCCAGCACCAATGCCATCAGCAACGTGACGACCACGGCGGGCAATGCACAAGTCAACACCTTGGTGTTCGCTGACTCTGAGTCAATGGCTGTCACCGATACGCTGACCATCACCCGTGACAAGGGTGTCGATGGAACCTCGCAAACCTACACTTTTACGGCATCTGCCGCTTTGGCAGATGGCGGAGAGATTGCCACAGCCCTGGCTGCTGACACGAACATTCAGGATCTTTTGGGTCTCACTGCGGCAACACTTAGCAACAACGGTGATGGCGATACAGGTGCCATGTCTTTCACTGGCGCCGATGGAAGTGCTTACACTTTGACTGCAAACAAAGGCACCATTGGCTCTTCTTCCTTTACGGCCACAACTCAAACAACCAAGTTGACTCTTACGGGATCGTATGCCGCTGGTGATGAGATCAACATCGACTTGGCCGATGGTAAAAAATACAAGTATGACGTCACAGCGACCATGACCGCTGACCAAGTTGCGACTGCCATCGGCGGGGCTGCTGCTGCGGACACGGCTCTGGGAGTCGCTGTATCCAGGTCAGCAGCAGGTGAAATTTCTTTGGTCGGTGCAGCCAATAAGACCTTCACAGCCACTGCTACCGTGAACAACAGCACGGGTGGCGATCTGGCCATGATCAACAACTCGAACATCAGCACACAAGCTGACTCGAATGCTGCCATCTCGGCCATCGACGATGCTTTGAAAGTTGTCAACGAAGACCGCGCCAAGATGGGTGCGGTGATCAATCGATTGAACTCCGCTGCTGACAACATGATGAACGTGTCGCAAAACACCAGCGAGTCACGCAGCCGGATCATGGACACCGACTACGCACAAGCCACCACCGAGTTGGCCCGCACGCAGATCATCTCGCAAGCGGCCACCGCCATGTTGGCCCAGGCCAACCAGGCACCTCAGTCGGTTCTGTCGCTCCTGCGTTGATCGATTGTTGAACCCAAGCCTGGCCCTGAGTAGGCCGGGCCCATCCAGCGCATCCGTCAGCCCTGTGACTTTTGCTCTGATCGGTTCTTGAACTCCAGCTTGGCCCCTCGTGGGCCAAGCTTTTTTTTGGTCAAGCACCACTTAACCGTTACAAAGCACACCCATCCCAAGTGGCCATGTCAGGACTTGTCCCCTGACCATGGTCTACGCCAACATCCAGGCCCTGAAAGCACCAGCGCTGAACTCGGCCTCTGAGTCCGTCACGCCCCCAAGAAGCCCCGCCACGCCCATGCTGCATGGCACGCTCCCCCCTTTTTTCAGCATGAGCGTTTTGGACAGAACTGCTCAACCCTGCTGCCCCACCCCTTAGCCCCGCCACGGAGCCCCACCCTTTAGCCCCGCCACGGAGCTCCACCACTTAGCTCCACCACTCAGCCCACCATGGGCAAAGCCATCCGCTATTGGTCCGTGTGGGAGCACCGCAATCAGGACGATGGGTGGTGGTCTGCAAGGTCCCCTCGCGGCGAGGGCTTACCGGCTTTGGATTTTCAAGTCCCCAGATGCCGCCTAAGGACCGACTTTTGGGAAAGGGCTTGCCGTTTTGTAGGGATGTCGGCATGTCGGCAAGTCGGCAGTGGATTGCC
>JBIKHW010000092.1:0-9931 GCA_044361935.1 Limnohabitans sp.
CCGCCTCGGCCAAGACAAAGCCGACTGGCTGGCCCAGCACTGGGCACAAGCGGGCCCAGATGGCCAGTGGCGCATCCTGGGCGACTCGGCGCACAAGGTCATCAACCCGTATCTTTTCCACCTGGAAGAAGCCTTGGCGATGTACCGCCGCATCAGTGCCCCCGTGCTGGTGGTGGAAGCCTCGGACGACTCGCTCAGCCAGTGGTGGAAGGGTAAATTCACATTGGCCGAGTTTCACGAGCGGCTGAAGTCCGTGCCCCAACTTGAACAAGCCCAAGTGCAAGACGCTGGGCACATGCTGCACCACGACCAGCCCCAGGCCTTGGCGTCTTTGCTGGAAAACTTTCTGCGCTGAGCCGCAAACTACAATTTGCGGTCTTTTTCATGCACCCCTTCGCCATGCCGTTTTCCATTCGACACCCACACCAAGGACCTCTGTTGGCCTTGGCCCTGCTGCTTTGCCTGGCCTCTGCACCCGCTTTGGCTCAAAAGCCAGACCGCTACTGCCCCTCGTTTTTGGCCGTCGAAGGCGCCCCAGAGCCAACGCACCGGGGAGAAATCAGCTTCTCGCCTTTCACCCATCACTGGAGCCGCAGCCCTGAGCACAAGCATGTGGTACTGGTGTCCCTGGACGAGCAGCTGCCGGGTGACCGTTTGTGCGGCGTGAGCCTGTTCAGCAACTCCTTTGGGCAACCGTCGGCTTATGTCTACGCAGGTCAGCAGTTCAATGGCGTGCTGGGCGTCCCCAAATTGTTCGTCAAGGTCACGGCGGGCATTTTGTATGGCTACGTCAAGCCCTATGAGGACAAAGTCCCTCTGAACCACAACGGTTTTTCGCCCGCCATCATCCCGGCCTTCGGCTACCAGCTCACCCCACACGACTCGGTGCAACTCAAAGTCCTGGGCAATGCCGGGCTGATGTTCTCTTACGGACGCCGTTTTTAAGTACTCGCCACCAGGGTCACTCGGGCTCCAGCACAGACAAGTCATGAGAAAATGCCGGGTTTACCGAACCGGAGCATTTCCCATGGACGCAGAACGCATCAACCAGATTGGCACCACCCTCACCGACCTGAGCGCCCGCACCCAAGAGTTACGGGGGTATCTTTGACTACGATGCCAAATCTGAACGGCTGAGAACCGTCAACGCATCCCTCGAAGATCCCACGGTCTGGAACGACCCCAAAAAAGCCCAAGAACTGGGCAAAGAGAAAAAAGCCCTCGACGGCGTGGTGGTGACCATCACCAACCTGACCAGCGAATTGGCCGACAACCTTGAACTCTTCGAAATGAGCAAGGAAGAAGGCGACGACGACGGCCTCAAGACCATCGAAGCCGAAGCCGCCAAACTGGCCCAACTCGTTGAAGACCTCGAATTTCGCCGCATGTTCCGCCACGAGGCCGACCCGCTCAACTGCTTTGTCGACATCCAGGCCGGCGCAGGCGGCACCGAAGCTTGTGACTGGGCCAGCATGCTGCTGCGCCAGTACATCAAGTACGCCGAACGCAAAGGCTTCAAAGCCACTGTGGAAGATGAAACCCCGGGCGACACCGCAGGCATCAAGGGCGCGACCATCAAGATCGAAGGCGAATACGCTTTTGGCTTGCTGCGCACCGAAACGGGCGTGCACCGTTTGGTGCGCAAGAGCCCCTTCGACTCGTCGGGTGGCCGCCACACCTCGTTTGCCTCGTTGTTTGTCTACCCCGAAATCGACGACTCGATCGAGATCAACATCAACCCGTCTGACGTGCGCACCGACACCTTCCGTGCCAGCGGCGCGGGTGGTCAGCACATCAACAAGACCGACTCGGCGGTGCGCCTGACGCACATCCCCACCGGCATCGTGGTGCAGTGCCAAGACGGCCGCAGCCAGCACAGCAACCGCGATGTGGCTTGGCAACGCCTGCGCTCGCGCCTGTATGACTTTGAAATGCGCAAGCGCATGGAAGAGCAGCAAAAGCTCGAAGACACCAAGACCGATGTGGGCTGGGGTCACCAAATCCGCAGCTATGTGCTGGACAACAGCCGCATCAAGGATTTGCGCACCAACGTCGAAATTTCGGCCACCCAAAAAGTGCTCGATGGCGACCTCGATGCGTTCATCGAAGCCTCACTGAAACAAGGCCTCTGAGCTGCTCGGACCTCAACCAAAACGGAGTTAGTGATGCGTGAAGGACAACCCACCGCGATTCACCGGGAGGCTTATGCCGCCCCGGCTTTCTGGATCGACACGGTCGATCTGACCTTTGATCTGGACCCGGCCAAAACCCGCGTGCTGAGCAAAATGCGTTTGCGCCGCAACCCCGACGTGGCGGCTCAGCCGCTGCGTCTGGATGGCGAAGACCTCAATCTGGCCCGCGTGTTGGTCAACGGCGGTGGCACCTCGTTCAAGATGGACGGCAACCAGCTGGTGCTGGAAAACTTGCCCGAGGGCACGGATGCCTTCGATCTGGAGATTTTCACCACTTGCAACCCCGAGAAGAACACCCAGCTGATGGGCTTGTACGTCAGCCAGGGCACGTTCTTTACGCAATGCGAAGCCGAAGGATTCCGCCGCATCACCTATTTTCTCGACCGCCCGGATGTGATGGCCAGCTACACCGTCCTGCTTCGAGCCGACAAGGCCAAGTACCCGGTGCTGCTGAGCAATGGCAACCTGGTGGAGCAAGGCACGTTGGACGACGGACGCCACTTTGCCAAGTGGGTCGACCCGCACAAAAAGCCCTGCTACCTGTTCGCGCTCGTCGCCGGCCAGTTGGTCGCACGCGAGCAACGCATCGTCAGCCGCAGTGGCAAAGAGCATTTGCTGCAGGTGTTTGTGCGCCCCGGTGACCTGGACAAGACCGAGCACGCCATGAACTCTCTCATGGCCAGTGTGGCCTGGGACGAGGCTCGCTTTGGCCTGCCGCTGGACCTGGAACGCTTCATGATCGTCGCCACCAGCGACTTCAACATGGGCGCCATGGAAAACAAAGGCCTGAACATCTTCAACACCAAGTACGTGCTGGCCAACCCGAACACCGCCACCGACATGGATTTCGGCGGCATCGAAAGCGTGGTCGGCCATGAGTACTTCCACAACTGGACCGGCAACCGCATCACCTGCCGCGATTGGTTCCAGCTCTCGCTCAAAGAAGGTCTCACGGTCTTTCGCGATCAGGAATTCAGCCAAGACATGGCGGGGGTTGCCAGCGCCCGCGCCGTCAAGCGCATCGAAGACGTGCGTGTCTTGCGCACCGTTCAGTTTGCCGAAGACGCCGGCCCCATGGCCCACCCGGTGCGCCCGGACAGCTATGTGGAAATCAACAACTTCTACACCGTCACCATCTACGAAAAAGGCTCCGAAGTCGTTCGCATGATGCAGACCCTGGTGGCCACACCCACCGACCTTCAGGGCCGCGATGGATTTGCCAAGGGCATGAAGCTCTACTTTGAGCGCCACGACGGCCAAGCCGTGACCTGCGACGACTTTGCGCAAGCCATTGCCGATGCCAACCCGGCCTCGGCCCTGGCCCAGAACCTGGCCGCTTTCAAGCGCTGGTACAGCCAGGCGGGCACCCCGCGCCTGCAGGCCAGTGGTGCTTACAACGCCGCCGAGCGCAGCTACACCCTGACCCTGCGCCAAAGCTGCCCTGCCACCCCCGACCAAGCCGACAAACAACCTTTTGTGGTGCCCGTCACACTGGGCTTGCTCAGCCGAGACGGCGCTGCCCTGCCCTTGCAGTTGTCGGGTGCCCAGCACAGCGCCTTGCAGCAAACCCTGGTGCTGACCGAAGAAAGTGCCAGCTTCAGCTTTGTCAACATCGACAGCGAGCCTGTGCCCTCTTTGCTGCGCGGTTTCAGCGCCCCCGTGGTACTCGAAGACGGTTTGTCCGCAGCCGACCTGCTGATTTTGCTGGCCCACGACAGCGACCCCTTCAACCAGTGGGAAGCTGGCCAGCGCCTGATGCTGCAAAGCGCCACCGACGCGATCCAGCAAAACAAGGACCTGACGGGCCAGCCTGTGCTGTCCGATGCCTTGATTGGGGCCTTGCGCAATGTCTTGCGCCACCCCGAACTGGACGCGGCTTTCAAGGACCTGGCGCTGACGCTACCGTCGGAGAACTACATCGCCGACCAGCTCGATGTGGTGGACCCGCAGCGCGTGCATGCGCTGCGCGAGAACATGCGCTTGACACTGGCCACCGCCTTGCAGGCCGACTGGCAATGGGCTTGGGACGCGCACAAGCACAACGGCGCCTACACACCCGACACCAAGTCGAGCGGTCGCAGGGCCCTGGCGGGACTGTCCATGACCATGCTGTGTGTGGCCGCCGTGCACAGCGGTGACGACGCCACGCCTGGCCGTGTTTTCCAGCAGTTCAAAGATGCGGGCAACATGACCGACCGCTTCAACGCCTTGTCGGCACTGGTGGTGAGTGGTCATGGTTTGGCTCAAGATGCTTTGGCTCTCTTCCACAAGATGTTCCAGCATGAGGCCCTGGTGATCGACAAATGGTTCGCCCTGCAAGCGGGTGCCCCCGACCATGCAGGCGATGTGTTGCCGCGTGTGCGCCAGCTGATGCAGCACCCCGACTTCAGCCTGCGCAACCCCAACCGTGCACGCAGCCTGATCTTCAGCTACTGCAGCGCCAACCCGGCAGGCTTTCATCGCGCCGATGCGGCGGGCTATGTTTACTGGAGCGAGCAGGTGCTGGCGCTGGATGCCATCAACCCACAAGTGGCCGCACGCCTAGCACGCGCCATGGACCGCTGGAGCCGCCTGGCCGAGCCCTACCGCAGTGCGGCCAAAGTCGCTATTGAGCGCGTGGCCGCCAAAGCAGACTTGTCGAACGATGTGCGCGAAGTCATCAGCCGTGCGCTGAGTGCGGCTTGACCCAACGCACCTGACGTCGATGCCTGAACCCAAGGAATGAACATGAGCAGCAAAATCTCCCTCTCCCGCTACCTGGTCGAGCAGCAACGCGACAAAGGCCATATTCCGGCCGACTTGCGTCTGCTGCTCGAAGTGGTGGCCCGCGCCTGCAAAAGCATCAGCCACGCAGTCAACAAAGGCGCTTTGGGTGGTGTGCTGGGCAGCGCCGACAGCGAAAACGTGCAAGGCGAGGTGCAAAAGAAGCTGGACATCATCGCCAACGAGGTGCTGCTTGAAGCCAACGAATGGGGTGGGCACTTGGCGGCCATGGCCAGCGAAGAGATGGACAGCATTTATCTGGTGCCCAACCGCTACCCGCAAGGCGAATACCTGCTGATGTTTGACCCACTGGACGGTTCATCCAACATCGACGTCAACGTCAGCATTGGCACCATCTTCAGCGTGCTGAAAAAAGCGGATGACAGCCAAGGCGTGACCGAGCAAGACTTTTTGCAGCCCGGCAAGAACCAGGTGGCTGCTGGTTATTGCGTCTACGGCCCGCAAACCACCTTGGTGCTGACGGTGGGCGATGGCGTGGCCATGTTCACCCTCGACCGCGAACAAGGCTCCTTTGTGTTGACGCAAGAGAACGTGCAAGTGCCGGCCGACACCAAGGAGTTCGCCATCAACATGAGCAATATGCGCCACTGGGACGAACCGGTGCGCCGCTACATCGATGAATGCCTGCAGGGCAAGGAAGGCCCGCGCGGCAAGGACTTCAACATGCGCTGGATCGCCTCCATGGTGGCCGATGTGCACCGCATCCTGACGCGCGGCGGTGTGTTCATGTACCCCTGGGACAAGCGCGAACCCCACAAGGCCGGCAAACTTCGGCTGCTGTACGAAGCCAACCCCATGAGCTGGTTGATCGAGCAAGCCGGGGGCGCGGCCACCAATGGCAAAGTCCGTATTTTGGACATGCAGCCGAGCCAACTGCACGAGCGTGTGAGCGTGGTGCTGGGCTCTAAAAACGAAGTTGATCGCGTGACCCAATACCACGCCAAAGCTTAATCCAGGCCCTGCAGCTTTGCTGCTGCATGTCTGCCATCAAAAAGCCCATGACACTCGCGTGTCAGGGGCTTTTTGCCATTCATGAACGCAAGCCATTGGCTTGCACGGCGAATCATTCGTCGCTGTCTGGCGGAAAGCCATCGCCAGCAGGCACAGGCGCTCCAACCACCGATGGTTCAGAGACCACGGTACGCAGGGTTTCGCGCAGCATTTTTTTCTCGGGCAGGCTCAGGGCGCGCGCAAGGCGCTGGCGCATGCGCAGCAACAGCTGGCGGTCTACTTCTTGTGGAATGCCACGGCTGATCTGCAACGCGTCGCGCAGGTCTTCGCGCAGGTCTTCCGGTTCGTCGGCCCACCAGGCGGTGATGACCTCGTGCATCGACTTGCGCAGCTCTTCCACATCTTCCACCGCCAAGCCCATGCCGATGGGCAGCTTGCCTTGCATCATGTCGGCCAGGGCTTGTGAGTTGACCACCACACGGCGGTCAGCTTGGGCCAGCAAACGGGCCCAGCCCGGGTCTGTGCGCACCATTTGCGGCATGTTGCGCGCCGACTCGTCGGCCAGCAGGTGCACGCTCAGGCCACTGAGTTGTGCCTCGTCGATGGTGGCCAAAAAGCGCTCGTCGTCGCTGGCCACCAGCACATGGTCACACGCATGGTGCTCGGCCAGTTGCTTGAGGTCGTGGCCCAGTGAGCGCAGCAGCGAGGCACCCCCATCGGCATCATGTGCCTGCACCAAGCGCACGATTTGGTCGTCGATGACCAGACCATCGGAGCGGTCGCTGTACCAATAGATGCGGCGCAGATCCACATCCAGCGCAGCGTGTGACAGGGCCTGGGAGAGCAAGCTGAGCAAGCCCTGGCGGTTGACCGATTCACCCGTGGCGCCCATCGCGCCTTGCTGGGCCAACCAGATCAGGAAGCGGCCGTCGATCAAGGCCATGCAGGTGCCTCCACGGTGTTCACCAAAGCGGCGCTCGGGACGTGCATCGTGAGAAAAATATTCGCGTTTCATGAAATGACCTGTATCCATATGTGTAAAACCAGTAACGTTGCTAAATAGGGCAACACAGCTATTTTACGGCCACGCCCTGCGTTCGCGGGCACCCGCCGACTGGGCAGCGTCAGCGCACAAGCCCTTGTCGGTTATAAATACTGCCTGTGTCCAAAAATCCACTATTTGATCCGCAGCAAGTACCGGTTTGGCAAATCGACCACGACATGCCCGCTGTGCCAACTGCCCATTTACAGCCCGACGCCCTGAAAGCCCGGTTTGCCCAGCCGCCTGCGTGGCAGCCGGAGGTGGTGCGGGAAAGCTTCACCTCAGATCGCCCACCTGCGCAGGCGGCAGTGCTGGTGCCCATTGTGATGCGCGGGCCACAAGCCTCATTGCCCACGGTGCTGCTGACGCGCCGCGCCGCGCACATGAAGACCCATTCGGGTCAAATCGCCTTCCCCGGCGGCAAGGTGGACCCCGAGGACGCCAACATGCAGGCCACGGCCTTGCGCGAGGCCGAAGAGGAAGTAGGTTTGTTGGCCCGCCATGTGCAGGTCATTGGCGAATTGCCGGTTTACATCACAGGCACCTCGTTTTGGGTGACGCCGGTCATTGGCTTGGTCACGCCCGAATTTGAGCTGCGCCTGAATGCCGATGAAGTCGCCGATGTGTTTGAAGTGCCCTTGTCGTTTTTGATGAACCCGGCCAACCACCGGCGGCATGCCTTCGAGTGGCAAGGGTCTCAGCGACAATGGTTTTCCATGCCGTATGAGGAGCGCAGAACTGCCTCCAATGGCGAAGTCAAGGCGGTGGAACATTTCATCTGGGGTGCCACGGCCGGGATACTGCGCAATTTCTACCGCTTCCTGGCTGCCAACCCGTCAACATGAGAATGCCATGAGTTTTTTTGCCATCTTGCTGGCCCTGGTGCTGGAGCAAGCCCGCCCCCTCAAGACCGACAACCAGGTCTTTGCCGCTGTCGAGCACTGGACCGCTTGGGTGGTACGCACCTTTGACGCAGGCACTCGCCCTCAAGCCTGGGTGACTTGGGGCATCACCGTCCTGTCCCCCGCCTTGCTGGCCGTGCTCTTGCATTGGTTGCTCGATTGGACGCTGGGCTGGTGGGTGGCGGTGCTGTGGAATGTGGCCCTGCTGTATGTGACGCTGGGTTTTCGGCAATTCAGCCACCACTTCACCGGCATCCGCGAAGCCCTGGAAAACGGCGACGAAGACAAGGCGCGCGAGTTGCTGGCTCAGTGGCAACAAGTGCAGGTGGGGCAAATCCCGCGCAGCGAAATCGTGCGGCATGTGATCGAGTACTCGGTGATCGCCGCGCACCGCCATGTGTTCGGGGTATTTTTTTGGTACGCCGCATTGTCCATCATCGGCCTGGGGCCGGTGGGCGCAGTGATTTACCGCCTGACCGAGTTCGCGCAGCGGCGCTGGCAAGAGCCGTCAGCCGATGGTTCTTTGCCCAGCGAGGTGCTGCGTTCGATCTCGGCACGGGCCTGGCAGGCCTTGGACTGGCTGCCCTCGCGCATGACGGCCTTGGGCTTTGCCATTGTGGGCAGCTTTGAAGACGCCATGGATGGCTGGCGACACCATGCGCAAAACTTTCCGCAAGACAACGATGGGGTGATCCTAGCCGCCACGGCAGGGGCCATCAACATCCGCTTGGGTGGCGCTGCCTTGCAACCCGCTGCAGAAGGATTTCCCACACTGGAGACGCCTGACAGCAGCAGCACACCCGGTCGCGTGGCCAGCGTGGCGCATTTTGCGCAGGTGGTGGGTCTGGTTTGGCGCACCGTCATCATGTGGCTGGTGCTGGTGGCCCTGATGACCATGGCCAATTTGGTCGGCTGAATCCGGGAAAGAGTCTGCACTGAGGGTGCGGTCAAACCGCCCTGCCGCTCACCAGCGCTGCTGGCCCAATTCCTCAAATAACTGCGCGTAAATGCGGTGCCGCCGGACGCTGATGGTGCCGGGGTGCTGCTCGGTTTCGACCTGCGCCAACACGGCACAACCGGGCTCATGCAAATGTGTGCAGTTGTAGAACTTGCAGCCGCCCAAATGCTGGCGCAAATCGGGCATGCAGTCGGCTAGGCGGGTAGGCTCAATGTGGTGCAGACCAAACTCCTGAAAGCCGGGTGAATCGATCAAGGCCGTGCGTGCAGCGCCAGTTTCAGCACCATCATGAGCAATCCCGTCTAGCGCGGGCACCCAATACCAACGGGTGCTGGTGGTGGTGTGTTTGCCCGAGTTGAGCGCCATGGAAATCTCGCCTGTTTCGACTTGTGCATCGGGTACCAAGCGGTTGATCAGCGTGCTTTTGCCGCTGCCGGATGGTCCTAGCACCAGGGTCGTCAAACCTTTCAATTGCAGGCACAAGGCGGCCACACCATCGTCGGCCACCGGGGTGCGCGGGTTCAGGCTGATGGGCATGACGCAGTAGCCCATGGCGCGGTAAGGGGCCAAGCGCTCCCAGGCTTGGGCAAAGGGCTGGGCCAGATCGCTTTTGTTGAGCGCGATGATGGGTGTGATGCGCTCGGCTTCGGCCGCCACCAAGGCGCGTGAAAGCTGGCTTTCTGAGTATTCAGGATCAGCCGCAATCAAGATCAGCACGCGGTCCAGATTGGCCGCAAAGGATTTGGTGCGGATTTCGTCTTGCCGGTAAAACAGGTTGCGGCGCTCTTGCAGCTTTTCGATGCTGCCCTCGTCGCCTGCGATTTGCCAGAGCACTTGGTCGCCCACCACCACCTGGTTTTTCTTGCCCCGGGGGTGGCAAATCAGGCGTCGGCCTTCGGGGGTCTCCACCAGGCAGTGGCGGCCGTAGGTGGCGACCACCAAGCCCGGCTCCAGGTCGTTGGCCTGGGGCATGGCAGGGCGCACTTTGGGTTTATTCATGCCGCATCATGCCGGTAACAAGGCGTCGGTCTGGGTCGCGGCCTCAAAATCCAAGCGGCTCAGTCCGCGCACATCGTGCGTGTTCCAGCGCACCACACAACGT
>JBIKHW010000093.1:0-9905 GCA_044361935.1 Limnohabitans sp.
GACAGATATTGTAGCAGCGTTTGTGTCGCGTTTGAGGCCAGGGTGACCAAAAATTTGAGATGTTTCAATGCCCTGAGGCGGTTTGAGCACCCAAAACTGGGCGGCGGGCAGTTCAATGGGGGTGATTTTTTCGCCCACGCCCTCGACCCAAGCATTGTGCCCGCGCAGAAAAAATGGCACATCTGCGCCCAATTGCAGTCCCAGCTTTTCCAGGGTGGGCAGACTCAGATTCAACCCCCACAAGCGGTTGAGCGCCAGCAGGCAGGTGGCCGCATCGGAGGAGCCGCCGCCCATGCCCGCTTGCGCGGGGATGTGTTTTTCAACCGCAATGTGCACGCCGTCGGTGCAGCCGGTGTGGCTTTGAAGCAGGTGCGCTGCGCGGGTGATCAGGTCCTGGGCGGGCAGAGCGATCGTGAGGTCTTCTCGGCTGATGGCGCCACCGGGGCGCTTTTCAAAATGCAGCGTATCGCACCAGTCAATCAACATGAAGACCGATTGCAGTTCGTGGTAACCATCGGGGCGACGGCCCGTGATGTGCAAAAACAAATTCAGTTTGGCCGGGGCGGGCACATCGTGGAGCGATTTCATGGCTGGATTATCGCTACAGGCAGGCGTCGACCCAAAACCGCCAGATCAGCGGTCCAACGCGATGCGCAACACCGCACCGGGGCTAGGTTCGCGCCGTTCTGCGATGATGCGCCCTTGGGCGTGGGCTGACAAATCGACTTGCCAGCCGGGCGCCTCGGCCGGGCGGCCCGCCAGCCATTCGAACAAAGCCGCAATCGGCAGTTCGGTGCCTGTCAGGCGAGTGGCCAGCTTTTGCAAGCTCGGGCTGTTCACCTGTTGCTGACCTTGCGCCAGCCGTGCCCCTTGGGTCGTCCACTCTAGGCGGGCCAGGGTGGTGCCGATGGGGCTGAGCAAAACCATTTCTCCGGCTTGGGCCGAGCCTTGCAACTCGAAACCGGCACTCAGTGATTCCGGGGGGTCCTTGAGCACTTGAATGGCCATGCGGCCTGTCCAATAGGCATTGGCGTCCACGGGGCTCATGCGGGGTGTGGCGCAACCTGCGGTCAGCAAGGCACAGGCCATCGCCAACACCCATACCCGTTGCCGAGCCTGGTGGTTGGGTTCCGTGGCGTGTTCGCGGCGCTTCATGGTTTGAATTGGAAGCGCTTCATGGTTTCGATCAAGGTATCGTTATCGGCCTTAAGCAGCAAACCTTCACGCCAAACAGCACCGGCTTGCTGGCGCTGGCCCATGACCCAAAGCACCTCACCCAAATGGGCTGCAATTTCGGCGTCGGGGCGGGCTTTGTATGCAGCCTGCAAAATCTTCAGGGCCTCGGCATGTTGGCCCTGGCGAAACGCCACCCAGCCCAAGCTGTCTTGAATGTAGGCATCGTCCGGGGCCAGCTTCAGGGCTTGCGTGATCAACTGCCTGGCTTCATCCAGCCGCAGGTTGCGATCGGCCAATGAGTAGCCCAAGGCATTGAAGGCATGGGGGTCTTCGGGTTTGCGTTTCATCAGCTCGCGCAGCACGCTTTCCATCTCGTCAAAGCGTTTGAGCTTTTCGCTGACCATGGCCATCTCCGACATCAACTCCGTGTTTTGCGGCTGCGCAGTCAAAGCTTGCTTGAGCAAGGTGTAGGCCTCGTCCCCTCGTTTGTTTTCGCGCAGCCACATGGACTGCACCAGGGTTTTGCGGGTGGCTTGCTCGGCATTGCTGGTTTTGATTTGCGCCAACACTTGGCGGGCTTCATCCAGGCGACCTTGTTGTGTGAGCAGGTCGGCTCGGCGGCTGGCCAGTTTGATCGGATCGGCGTCGGGCGGAACCTGGGCCAGCCATTGCTCGGCCTGCGGCAGTTGGCCTTGGCGCTGCGCCATCTGGGCCAATGCCATCAGGGCCTCGGCCAGTCGGCTTTGGACTTCTTTGTCACGGCTGGCTTTGGCCAGTTCCACATGTTTGCGCAGTTTTTGTTCAGCTTGGGCCAGCTGGCCAGTTTCCTGAAGCAGCAGACCATGCACCAGCCAGCCATCGGCAAAGGAGGGGTGCTCAGTGTTCAGGCGAGAGAGTTGGCGCAAGGCCTCCTCTTGTTGAGGCAGGCCGATCAGGTGCCGGGCATAGCCCAGTCGCAATTCGGGCTGCACTTCTCCTTGCATGGCTTGGCTCAACAGGGGCGTCATTTCGGCCGGGGCTGCACTGACCAGGCTCAGCGCCATGATCAGGGGGCCTGTGGCCGAAGCGTCGGCATCGCGGCCCTGGCGCGTGGCTTCAACGGCCAGCGCCAGTTGCCCGGCTTCTCGCCGCATGCGCCCCACAGAGGTCCAAGCAGCGGCGGCAGTGCTGTTTTGTTTCAGGGCTGCAGCCAAGGCTTTTTCGACCGTGTCGGCGGCCATTTTTTTGTCTTGGACCCGCGCAAACACGCGAGGCACGGACGCAATGGCCGCATTTTGTTCGGCAGCGGGCAGCTCCCTAATCGAGACGCTCAGGGCTTGGCCAGCCTCGTCCACCCGGTTCAGGGCCAACAAAATCTGCAGGATGTACCGGTTGGCTTCTGTGGCCCCAGGAATGGCGCTCTTCCAGGCCTGTGCGGCTTGCAAGGCCGATTCGCCTGAGCGCGATTGCAAAGCCAGGTCAACGGCGCGTTGGAACAGCGCCGGATCACGGGTTTTGCGAGCCGCGTCCAAAATGATCGAGAAGCCACTGCCCGGCGAGCCGCTG
Source organism: Limnohabitans sp. (assembly GCA_044361935.1). GTDB lineage: Bacteria > Pseudomonadota > Gammaproteobacteria > Burkholderiales > Burkholderiaceae_C > Limnohabitans_A. Next base: position 2,722 of record JBIKHW010000093.1, read on the forward strand.
CGCACGTTCAATTCGCCCAGCAGCACTTGGTAAAACAGCGCTGCATCGAGCGCAGATTGCGGCACGGCGGCTTTGTTTGCGGTGGAGGTTGGGGTGGCTTGGGCTGGCGTGGCCGGTTGCGCCCAAGCGCTCCAGACGCAAGAGGAGATGAGGGCGAGTCGAAACCAGAATTTCATGGCTTCATCATAATCCAGCCACCCGCTAGCGTGAGGCGTGCGGACCAAGCCCCTTTTTGCCCCAGAGCCTATGCCCGAACTCCCGGAAGTTGAAGTCACCCGCCGCAGTTTTGCCGACCGCATCGCCTCGGCTCAAATTTTGGCGCTCCAGATGGGTAAGCCTCTGCGTTGGCCGCTGGGTGTGCCTGCAGCCACCCTGGTGGGGCGACAAATCTGGGGCGTGCGCAGGCGCGGTAAATACCTGCTGCTGGACCTAGACCAAGGCCTGCTGTTGGTGCATTTGGGCATGTCGGGCAGCCTGAACTTTGCTCCCACGCAGCCCGAAGCCGGTCCGCATGACCACATGGATCTGGTGACCGACCGGGGCGTGCTGCGTCTGCACGACCCGCGCCGCTTTGGGGCGGTGGTCTGGGCACCGGGGGAGGACTCACCGCAAGCGCAAAAGCTGCTGGGGCGTTTGGGTGTGGAGCCTTTGAGCGCCCAGTTTGACGTGAGCGCTTTTGCCCAGGCCCTCAAAAAACGCCAGTCGCCCATCAAACAGGTGCTGCTGGCGGGCGACGAGGTGGTTGGCGTGGGCAATATTTACGCCTCCGAAGCCTTGTTCATGGCGGGCATTCGTCCCACCACCAAGGCCTCGCGTTTGTCCAAGCCCCGTGTGGCCCGGCTGCATGCGGCCATCGTGCAGGTGCTGACACGTGCGGTGGAGCAAGGCGGCAGCTCGCTCAAGGATTTTGTGAATGCCGAAGGCCGTACTGGCTATTTCCAGTTGGAAGCGGCGGTGTATGGCCGCGCGGGTGAGCCTTGCCGGGTGTGCGCCACCCCTATCAAATCGATGCTGCAAGGCCAGCGCACCACCTTTTATTGCCCCACATGCCAGAAACCGTGATGACTTTGCCCGAAGGGTTTGCCCGCCGCATGGTGGACTGGCAGCGCCTGCATGGCCGCCAAAGCCTGCCCTGGCAAAACACCCAAGACCCCTACCGCGTCTGGTTGTCCGAGATCATGCTGCAGCAAACGCAGGTGAGCACGGTGCTGGACTACTTCCCCCGGTTTTTGGTGCGCTTTCCAGATGTGGCCGCTTTGGCGGCCGCGCCGCAAGACGATGTGCTGGCACTTTGGAGCGGCCTCGGTTATTACAGCCGCGCCCGCAACCTGCACAAATGCGCCCAAGAGGTGATGGGGCGTTTTGGCGGAGCCTTTCCGCGCCGCGCCGAGGACTTGCAAACCCTGCCCGGTATTGGCAGGTCGACAGCAGCGGCAATTGCGGCCTTTTGTTTTGACGAGCGGGCCGCCATTCTGGATGGTAACGTCAAGCGCGTTTTAACCCGCGTGTTGGGCTATGGCGCGGACTTGGCTGTCGCCAAAAATGAAAAAGCCCTGTGGACGCTGGCGCAAGACCTCTTGCCCGAGCAGTCCGCCGAAATGCCGCGCTACACCCAAGCCCTGATGGATTTGGGGGCCACCCTTTGTTTGCCGCGCAAAGCGCAGTGCGAGGCCTGCCCGGTCAGCACCGTGTGCCAGGCCCAAGCGCAGGGTGAGCCGCTGGCCTATCCCGTCAAAACCCGCAAACTCAAACGCAGCAGCGCCACGCTGTGGTTGTTGTGGGCGGTCAATGCACAAGGCCAGGTGTGGCTACAAAAGCGGCCGGACACTGGCATTTGGGCGGGCTTGTTCAGTTTGCCCGTGTTTGACTCTGAGGCGGATTTGCTGGCCGCTTGGGCTCAAGGCGTGCAGCCTCACTACATCGCGCCCTGGAAGCATGTGCTCACGCACCGCGATTTGTACCTGCATCCCGTGCGAATACTCGGGGCCGTGAAAAGTGACCCGGCTTGTGACGGTCAGTGGGTTAATGCCGATGTCTGGCCTGCCATGGGCTTGCCTGCGCCGATTAGGGCTTTGTTGTTGGCGTGAAAGAAATGGATTCCGCATAAAGTGCGGGATGACAGTCATTCAGTTGTCACCCCGGGCGAAGACCCGGGGTCCAGGCTGTTTGTATGGGTGTTTGGCCAAATCAACAGCCCAAAGCACTTAAACCGCGTCCAGCTCCCGGTGCCGCTTGAGTGTGAGCCAGCGGGTGCCGAAATTCTGGGCCAGTTGTTCGACCATGAACACCGATCGGTGTTGACCCCCGGTGCAGCCAATTGCCACCGTGACGTAGCTGCGGTGGTCGCGCTCAATGGCTGGAATCCATTGCTGCAAAAACCCTTCAATTTGCAACTGCATCTGAACAAACTCTTCGGACTGGCGCAGGTAGGCTTGCACCGGCTCGTCACGTCCGGTCAGCGGTTTCAGGGTGCTTTCGTAATGCGGGTTGGGCAGCATGCGCACGTCAAACACGTAGTCGGCGTCGGTCGGTATGCCCCGCTTGAAGCCAAAGGATTCAAAGACCAGCGTCAATTGGGCAGTGGGTGCGCTGACCAGGGATTTGATGTAGGTTTGCAGTTGCGCCGAGCGCAGCAAGCTGGTGTCGATGACGTGGGCGCGTTCACGCAAGTCGGCCAGCAACTCTCTTTCGAACTCGATGGTTTCAAACAAGGCTCGGTCGCTTTGGGGTTTGTTGCCGCCCGACAGCGGGTGTTTGCGGCGTGATTCCGAGTAACGGCGCTGCAAAGTGTCTGAGTGGGCATCCAGAAATACCGACTTGACGGTCATGCCCATGTCGCGCAGCAAGTTCATTTGCTCGGGCATCAGGTGGAGAGAATTGGCGCTGCGCACGTCAATGGCAATCGCCAAGCGTTGCTCATTTTGTTGCTGTTCCAACTTGACAAAAGGGATCAGCAGCTCGGGCGGCAGGTTGTCCACGCAGTAATAGCCTGCGTCCTCGAGCGCGTGCAGCGCCACCGATTTGCCGGAACCGGACATGCCGGTGATGAGGATGATGTCCATGCTCAGCTTTGTGCGGCGTTGCGGCCTTAGGGTTTCAGCGGGGTATAGCCCAGCATTTCGCGGGCGTGGGCCAAGGTGGTGGCAGACAACTTTTCGCCGCCCAGCATGCGAGCGATTTCGCTCACGCGCTCATCACCCAATACGCCGCGCACTTGGCTGCTGACCTGGCCCTTGGCTGCGGCTTTGCTCACCAGCAGGTGGTGGTCTGCGCAGGCGGCCACTTGGGGCAGGTGGGTTACGGCCAGCACTTGGCGGTGTTGGCCCAGTTGCCTCATCAATCGGCCCACGGTTTCGGCTACAGCACCGCCCACACCTGAATCCACTTCGTCAAAGATCAGGGTGCCGGCTTCGCCCAGTTCACTGGTGGTGACGGCAATGGCCAGCGCGATGCGCGAGAGCTCGCCCCCCGAAGCCACTTTGCCCACGGGCCGGGGCGTGCTGCCTTCGTGCCCGGCCACCAAAAAACTCACTTCTTCTAGGCCATGTTGCGCTGGCGCATCCAAGGTTTGCAGCTGCACCTCAAAGCGGCCGCCTTGCATGCCCAATTGCTGCATCGCGCAGCTGACGGCTAGGGCCAAGGGTTTGGCTGCCTTTTGGCGTTGTTGAGAGACGGCTTTGGCTGCCTGCAGACAGGATTTGTGGGCAGCTTGCTCGGCTTTTTGCAGGCTGTCCAGGTCTGCTGCCGCATCGAGCTGGACCAACTCTTGGCGCCAGGTTTGCAAGCTCAAGGGCAGTTCGTCGGGGGTTTTTTTGTAGCGCCTGGCCAGCGACAGCCACAGGCCCATACGCTCGTCCAGTTGGGCCAGGTGCTCTGGGTCCAAATCGGTTTTTCGCAAATAAGTGTGCAGACTGTGGGCCACGTCTTCGGCCTGGGCCTGCGCAGACACCAGCACCTCGGCCAGGGCCTTGAACTCGGGCTCATACTGGCCGAGCGATTGCAGGGTCTGGATGGCGCGGGTCAGCAGGAGCAGCGCGCCGCTGTCGCTATCGCTATCGCTGTCACCGCCTTCGAGCAGTACCGTGCTCTGGTTGGCTCCGTCAATCAAGGCCTGGGCGTTGGCCAATCGGCTGTGCTGGCTGCTCAGCTCTTGCCATTCGTCCATTTGTGGATTTAGTTTTTCCAGCTCGCCGATTTGCCAGGCCAGGCGTTCGCGTTCATTGGCCAAGGTGCTTTGCGCTTGCTGGGCATCGGCCAGAGTTTGCTGGGCTTGGCGCCAAGCTTGCCAAGCGGCTTTGAGCGGGCGCGTGTCTGTGCCCGCATAGGCATCAAGCAAGCCGCGCACCGCGTCGGGGCGGGTCAGGCTTTGCCAGGCGTGCTGGCCATGGATGTCCAGCAACTGCTCACCCAGTTCGCGCAGTTGGGTTGCGGTGGCGGGGCTGCCGTTGACCCAAGCGCGGCTTTTGCCCGCGGCGTCCACCGTGCGGCGCAGCAGCAAATTGGCGCTGGCCTCAAATCCGGCATTTTCCAGCCAGCTCTGAATGGCGGGCGTGGGTTCAAATTCGGCGCAGACCTCACAGCGGCTGGCACCTTCACGCACAACGCTGGCTTCGGCGCGGGCACCCAAGGCCAGTTGCAAAGCGTCGATCAAAATGGATTTACCTGCACCGGTCTCGCCGGTTAATACGCTAAAGCCTGAGCTCAGGTCCAGCGCCAGTTCGTGCACGATCACAAAGTCGCGCAGGGTGATGTGCGTCAATGCCATGGCTCAATCGCCCCCATTCCAGTGCATTTTTTTTCGCAAAGTGTCGAAGTAATTCCAGCCCGCCGGGTGCAAAAAGCGCACTTTGTGCTCCGAGCGCTGCACCACGATCCGATCACCCAAAATCAAATCTGCCAACGATTGCATATCAAAGTTAGCGCTGACGTAGCGCCCAGCCACGATTTCGATGCTGATCTCTGAGGATTCGGGTAACACGATCGGGCGGTTGGACAAGGTGTGGGGTGCGATCGGGGCCATGACCCAGCCGCCAATGCCCGGGTGCATCAAGGGGCCGCCGACCGACAAGGAATAAGCGGTGGAGCCTGTAGGTGTGGCAATGATCAGACCGTCTGCGCGTTGGTTGGACACAAAGTGACCGTCAACCTCGACCCGCAACTCCACCATGCCCGAGGTGCCGCCCCGGTTGACCACCACATCGTTCATAGCCAGCGCACTGAACACGCAACGCTGGTCGCGCACGACCCTCGCTTGCAACAAGCTGCGGTCTTCGGCTTGGTAATGGCCCTGCAGCATGGGCTGCAGCATATCTTGGTAACTTTGCAGCGGGATGTCGGTGATAAAGCCCAGCCGCCCCTGGTTGATGCCCATCAAAGGCAGGCCGTAGCGGGCCATCTGGCGGCCAATGCCCAGCATGGTGCCGTCGCCCCCAATCACCAGGCCCAGATCGCACTGCGCGCCGATCTCGGCCATCTCCAGCACAGGGTACTGGTTCAGACCCGTGTGCGATGCGGTTTCCCGGTCCAGCACCACGTCGCAGCCTTGCCGCGTCAAGAACTGGGCCACATCGTCCAAAGCGCGGCGCGAACTCTCCAGCGCCCCGCCGTGCGCGGTGGTGTGGTACTTGCCAAAGAGTGCGACGTGACGGAACTTGGATCTCATTCGCAAATTACATCATTAAAATGACCGCATGCTAGACGATCGTGCCAAGTTATTGCTCAAAGCCCTGGTGGAACGCTATATTGCGGACGGCCAGCCTGTGGGCTCGCGCACGCTCTCCAAGGCTTCGGGTCTGGATTTGTCACCCGCCACCATCCGCAACGTGATGTCCGACTTGGAAGAGCTGGGCCTGATCGCCAGCCCCCACACCTCGGCCGGACGCATTCCCACCAGCCGGGGTTACCGCTTGTTTGTGGACACCATGCTCACGGTGCAGCGCGACGGCCTGGACACCCCGGCCCTCACACCTGACCAGCCGCAAAAAGTGATCGCCAGCGCCGCCAACCTGCTGTCCAACTTGTCGCACTTTGTCGGTGTGGTCATGACGCCGCGCCGGGCCTCCGTGTTTCGGCATATTGAGTTTTTGCGCCTGTCCGAGCGGCGTTTGCTGGTCATCATCGTCTCGCCCGAGGGCGATGTGCAAAACCGCATCCTTTTCACCGAGACCGATTACTCGCAAAGCCAACTGATCGAAACGTCCAATTTCCTCAACTCCCACTACGCGGGCATGGCCATCGAGCAGGTGCGCAGCCGGGTGCAGCAAGAGCTGGTCAGCCTGCAAAGCGAAATCGCCACGCTCATGCAAGCGGCAGTGCAGGTCAGCACCGAAGCCCTAGCCGAAGACCAGAACGAAGTGGTCATTGCAGGTGAACGCAACTTACTGTCGGTAAGCGACTTTTCCAGCGACATGGGCCATTTGCGCCGAGCATTTGACCTGTTTGAGCAAAAAACCCAGCTCATGCGCTTGCTGGACGTGTCCAGCCAAGCCGAAGGCGTGCGCATTTACATCGGCGGCGAAAGCCAGATCGTGCCCATGCAAGAGTTGTCTGTGGTCAGCTCGCCCTACGAGGTCGACGGCCAGATTGTGGGCACATTGGGCGTGATCGGCCCGACACGCATGCCCTATGACCGGATGATCCAGATCGTCAACATCACTTCGCGCTTGGTCAGCAATGCGCTGAGCCAGTCCAAATAACCCCCTGCAGCGCACTACAATCACGGCTTCGGTGGGGGCGTTAGCTCAGTTGGTTAGAGCAGAGGACTCATAATCCTTTGGTCCACGGTTCAAGTCCGTGACGCCCTACCATTCATCACCCGCGAACGGCTCTCTATGCCGTTCGCGCATTGCGCTACGGCTCAGTGTTGGCGCCATTCCTGAAAAAGTCTCTTGGCCGTGGATGGCCAGAAATTCGGGAAAGTATTCGTTTTCTCTACCCGAAATTCTCTCTTTCTACGTTTTCTCTTGGTCGCACCAAGAGACGAACCTAGGATTCATGCGGGTTGCAGCCCGGCAGTTTGATGTGAATCTTGCTCCTCATGATTGACTAGGTTTCTTTTGTGTCCTTTGGTGGTACGACGGATCGATGTTCTGTAACACGTGCGACGCTGTCTGGGCTTCGTTGGCGGTTTTTTGGGGACTTTGTCGGCTTGGAATCCGATTGCAGGAAGCCTTTTAGGAGCACAG
>JBIKHW010000094.1:0-9900 GCA_044361935.1 Limnohabitans sp.
GGCCAACTGAGGGCCCAGCAAGCCATGCCCAGCGGCGGCAGCGTCTGGTTGTGCGACGGCGTTGAGATGGGCTGGGTGTCGGCCAACCGCGCCCAAGACATGGTGGCTTTGCTGCCCGGCTGCACCATCAGGCAGGGTCGTTTGCACTGGCAAACGAGCGCGGTCCAGCCCATGCAGCGCAGCCAGGCTTTGCAGACTTTTTTGGAGCAACAAGCGGCCCAAGGGCGACTCACTGGTTGGCGTGGTGAGTTTTTTGCTTGGTGGCCTGACACACCCGCGTGGCCACCGGCTTTGGACGTGTCCCCATTTTTGTGTGTGGAGCGGGCAGGTTTCAGGCACCTCGGCCTGATGAGCCATGCGGTGCACATCCACGGCTTTTTGCCGCAAGGGGAGCTGTGGTGCGGCCGCCGCTCCGAGCACAAAGCCACCGACCCCGGCCTGCTGGACAACCTCGCCGCTGGGGGCTTGACGGCCGGAGAAGCGCCCTTGACAACGGCTGTGCGTGAATTGGCCGAAGAGGCCAGCTTGCACTTGAGCGATCCAAGCCGCCTGCGAGGGGCCGGGGTGATCCGCACCCAAAGACTTGAACCCCAAGGCTGGCATGACGAACAACTGCTGGTCTACACCTTGCACATGACTGCGCTGGAGACGCCCGTCAATGCCGATGGCGAGGTGCAGGAATTTCTGTGCCTGAGCCCCAGTGAGGTGGTCTCGCGCATGCAATCGGGACACTTCACGGTGGACGCCTGTGCGTCATTGGCCCAAAGTTTGGCTTGGCTCATGACCGACGAATGACCGGCTCAACGCTGGACAGAGCTGGTCCAGCAGCGAACTGAATTGGAGGATGTCACTGGCAAGCTGGTGACGCGTGGCAGCCCGCGTTTCGGTTATGTTCATCTTTTTTGACCACCCCCTTAGGACAAGACCATGATCCTCGAACTCGCCGACATCCGCATCCAGGCTGGCCAGCAGGCCGCTTTTGAACAAGCCATTGAACTGGGCCTGAATACGGTGGCCTCCAGGGCCAAGGGCTTTCGGGGGGCCAAGGTCAACCGCTGCATTGAGACCCCGGAGCGCTTTGTGCTGCAGATTTTCTGGGACACCCTGGAAGACCACACGGTGGGCTTTCGTCAGTCACCGCTCTTTACCGAATGGCGTGCGATTGTGGGCCCCTTCTTTGCCGCACCCCCGCATGTGGAGCACTTCGAGCTGACCTACACCTCGGCCTGATGCCTCATGATGAGACACGGTGAAGTTTGAATTTTTCTTTCTCCTCCCTGCCTTGAGCCGGGATCTAGAACGCACCGCAGATCTTTGCAAAATGCAGTGCTCAACGCTGGATCCCGGGTCTTCGCCCGGGATGACAAAGAGGGGAACACAACACAAACCATTCTTACTTCGTTAGGCCGAATCAACAGTCAGCCGTCTTGGTGGCCTTGCACCAGACGCGAGAGCAAATGCACAAACTGGCTTTGTTCTTGTGGCGTCAAAGGGCTCAGGATTTTTTCTTGCACCCGGGCCACATCGGACTGGATGTTGGCCAAGGCTTGAACACCTTGCGGGGTAACGACCAACAGCTTGCGCCTGCGGTCGCTCGGGTCGGCCTCGCGCACCACCCAGCCCTTGGCCTCCAGCCGCCCGATGACCGAGCCCGAAGTCGCCGGGTCAAAGGCCACCCGCTTGGCCAGGCTGACCTGGTCGATGCCGGGGCTGCCCAGCAAGGCATTCAAGATGGCAAATTGCACCGGCGTGATGTCAGCACTGGCCAATTGATCGGCAAAAATGGCCACCGCAATTTGCTGGGCCCGTCGTATCAGGTGACCGGGCGTGGCCTGCAGGTCGATGCTTTGGATCATGTGCGTGACGTGTTGCGGGGATGGCGCAGGGGCCTAGTCTCAAACATTCCGATTAACATCTGATTTTCAATTCTTGAGAAAGCGACCCATGAGTTTTGTATTTTCACCCATGCCTGTGGTCTCGGTGCCTGTGCTGGGCCAACCCGAACGTTTTCCGGTGCACCGCATTTACTGCGTGGGCCGCAATTATGAAGAGCATGCCAAGGAGATGGGCTTCACCGGGCGTGAGGCACCTTTCTTCTTTCTCAAACCTGCCGACAGCCTGGTGGTGGTCGAAGCGGGCCAGACCGGCGTCATGCCCTACCCCAGCCTGACCCAAAACCTGCACCATGAGATTGAACTCGTGGTGGCCATCGGCCTGGGCGGGCGAAATATCAAAGCCGCCGAAGCGGCCAAGCACATCTATGGTTATGCGGTGGGCCTGGACATGACACGCCGCGACCTGCAAAACGAGATGAAAAAACAAGGCCGCCCTTGGTGCATCGGCAAGGCCTTCGACCATTCGGCGCCTATCGGACCGATCACGCCCATTGCGCAAGCCGGTGACGTGAACAACGCCGAGATCAGCCTTCAGGTCAACGGTGCCGACCGCCAGCGCAGCAACGTGGCCAAACTCATCTGGAGCGTGGCCGAAACCATCGAACACCTGTCCGCCGCCTGGGAACTGCAACCCGGCGACCTGATTTACACCGGCACCCCCGAAGGCGTGGCCGCCGTGGTGGCGGGTGACACCTTGGTGGGTCAGGTGGCGGGGCTGGGCCATCTGGAAGTCAAAATCGCCTGAATCTGGGCAGGGTGACGCGCCGTTTGCTAGGCCGCGCCTACGGCGTTTTCCCCATGAATAAAAATGCGTATCAGCCAAAAAACAAAGGGTTAACCCCAATAAAACATTAAATAAGTTGCAACATAATTCATTTTTAGCTATTCGCAGCTCTGCGAATGCCTTTGAGTCAATGAATTTGCCGTATTTATCTCAATTAACCGACCGAGCGGTTGGTTTATCATCATTTTTTTAACTCATGTTGGAGACAAGTCGATGAAGAAATTCCTGCAACAAACGGCCTTGGCCGCAGGCTTGATGGCCGTTGGTTTTGGCGTCCACGCCCAGACCATCACCTTGAAGGTGCACCACTTTTTGAGCCCACAAACCATCCAGCACACCACCATGCTGGGCGACTGGTGCAAGAACATCGCTCGCGACTCCAAAGACCGCCTGAAGTGCGAAATTTTCCCGGCCATGCAATTGGGCGGCACACCTGTTCAGCTTTACGAACAAGCCCGTGACGGCGTGGTCGATGTGGCCTGGACTTTGCAGGCTTTCACCCCCAAATTGGCCAAACTCGAAGTCTTCGAGTTGCCTTTCATGATGACCAATGCCGAGGCCACCAGCCGCGCCGCTTGGGACTACGCCCAAAAGTACGCCCAAGATGACTTCAAAGACGTGAAGATGCTGGCTGTCCACGTCCACGGCCCAGGCAATATCTACACCAAGAACAAAGCTGTGACCACCATGGCCGACCTCAAAGGCCTGAAAGTGCGTGCACCCACACGCCAGGTCAACAAGATGGTCGCGATGATGGGTGCCACACCTGTGGCCATGCCTGTACCTCAAGTGCCTGAAGCACTCTCCAAGGGTGTGATCGACGGTGCCGTAATCCCTTACGAGGTTGCACCAAGCCTGAAGGTCAACGAGTTGACCAACTTCACGGCCGAAACCGACCGCAGCTACAACGCGCTGTACACCACCGTGTTTGTGCTGCCCATGAACAAAGCCAAATACGATTCTCTGCCAGCCGACCTGAAAGCAGTCATCGACAAGAACTCAGGCCGCGAGCTGTCTGCTTTCCTGGGCAAGACACAAGCAGGCCACGATGCGGTTGGCAAGAAAGTGTTTGAAGCTTCGGCCAACCAGAAAATCACCATCATCCCCAAAGCTGAACTGGAAAAGTGGAAGAAAGCCACAGACGCTTTGGACGACTCATGGGTCACAGAGATGACCGGTAAAGGCATGGACGGCAAAGGCATGCTGCAAACGGCTACAGACTTGATCAAGCAGTACACCAAGTAATCAGCCACTTTGTCATCCACAAGAGCAGGGACATCCCTGCTCTTGTCTTTTGATTGTTGCAGTCTGTTCAAAAACCTGCGCGGTCATCACCGCGACAGTTGTTACCTTTCTCATATGCGCAGCGCGGAGCGTTCACCATGTTTTCAAATTTATTAGAGCGGACCGCCCGACTCTGCAGCATCTTGGGCGGAATGATCATGACCGGCTTGATGCTGATGACCTGTTACAGCCTCATTGGCCGCAATTTTTTTGACTCCGCCCTGATTGGTGACTTCGAATTGACGGGTGTGGGCGCGGGCGCAGCCATTGCGCTGTTCATGCCCTTGTGCCAACTCAAACGTGAAAACATCATTGTGGATTTTTTCACCGCCAAATGCAGTCCAGCGACCAACCATGGGCTTGACCGCATGGGCGATGTCTTCATGGCGGTGATTTTTGGATTGTTGTCATGGCGCTGTGCCCTTGGCGCCATCAATGCCAAAGAAACCATGGGCGCTTCGATGCTGATGGGCTTTCCCGACTGGATTGTTTTTACCAGCATGTGCATTCCATTTGGCATCACAGCCCTGATCGCCCTCATGCAAGCGCTCTCCCAAATTAAGCACAACGAGGAGGCCACAGCATGAGCCCCATTCAACTGGCTTTGATGATTTTCGGCATCATGCTGCTGCTCATGGTGTTGCGCGTGCCCATTGCGGGCGCCATGTTTCTGGCAGGCACCACGGGCTTTATCTTGCAGACGGGTGTCCCGCCATTTTTGAACTTCCTAAACAACTTGGCTTTCGCCCGTTTGGCCAATTACGACCTGTCGGTGATTCCCCTGTTCATTTTGATGGGCCACTTTGCCACGCAAGGCGGCATCAGCAAGGCGCTGTTCCAGTTCGCAGCGGCGGTCATGGGGCGTTTCAAAGGCGGCTTGGCCATGGGCGCGGTGTTGGCATGTGGCGCATTCGGCGCCATTTGCGGCTCATCAGTCGCCACTGCAGCCACCATCACAGGGGTTGCTTTGCCTGAAATGAAGCGCCATGGCTACTCTGGCCGCCTGGCAACGGGCACCTTGGCTGCGGGCGGCACCTTGGGCATCTTGATCCCACCTTCGGTTCCCTTGGTCATTTATGCGATCTTGACTGAGCAAAACATTGCCAAGCTGTTTGCCGCCGCGATGATGCCCGGCATCATCGCCATGGTCGGTTACATGATCGCCATCGCCATTTATGTGCGCTTGGTGCCGGGTCAAGCCCCTGACCAAGAAGAGCGTGAACGACTGACATTTGAGTCGCTCAAAGGCATCTTGCCGATTGCCACCATTTTTGTGATTGTGTTTGGCGGCATTTATGCAGGGTTCTTCACGCCCACCGAGGGTGCGGCTGTGGGCGCAGCCTCCACATTTTTGGCGGCTTTGCTCAAGCAAGAGTTGACTTGGAAAAAGTTCATTCAGTGCTTCCATTCCACAGCGATCAGCTCGGGCATGATCTTCTTGATCTTCATGGGTGCCGATGTGATGAACGCCGCCTTGGCACGCACCCAAGTGCCCGCCCAATTGGCCGAAATGGTGGTGGCCATGAACTTTGCCCCCCTGATGGTGGTGGCGGGCATCTTGCTGCTCTACGTGGTGCTGGGCGCTGTGATGGACGAGTTGTCAATGCTGCTGCTGACCATCCCCATCTTCTTCCCCATCATCATGAAACTCGACTTCGGCATGACCCCCGAATACACCGCCATCTGGTTTGGCATCATGGTGCTCATGACCGTGGGCTTTGGCATGTTGGCGCCACCGGTGGGCTTGAACGTGTATGTGGTCAATGGTATGGCCAAGGATGTGCCACTGAGCGAAAGCTACAAAGGCATCATGCCTTTCCTGATCAGCGACACCATCCGCACCTTGTTGTTGCTCTTTTTCCCGGGTATTTCACTGTTCCTGATCAAGTACCTCACTTAATGACCAATACCCGCTACACAGCCCCCACGGAACAACGCCTTGGGGGCTTTTTTTTGCAGGACTGGTTAGACTCTCAGAACTTTTTTGCCACGGCCCCTACACAAAGTCCTCTCCATGATGTTTGACCGCACCATCCGACACTGCCGACAATGCGGCGCTCTGGTTGAACGCCGCCTGCCTGACGACGGTGACACCAAACTGCGGGCCATTTGCACCGCCTGCCACACAGTGCACTACGAAAACCCACTGAACGTGGTGGGCACCGTGCCCCACTGGGGTGACCAGGTGCTGCTGTGCAAGCGCAACATCGAGCCGCGCAAAGGCAAATGGACCTTGCCCGCAGGCTTCATGGAGCTCGGTGAATCAACCTCCGAAGGCGCTGCCCGAGAGACCACCGAAGAAGCCGGGGCCCAGTTCATCATGGAAGACCTGCTGACGGTGATGAGCGTGCCCCGTGTGGGCCAGGTGCACCTGTATTACCGCGCCCGTCTGACCAGCGACGTGTTCGACCCCGGCCACGAAACCATGGAAGCGCGTCTGTTCAAAGAAGACGAAATTCCCTGGGACGAATTGGCTTTTCGCACCGTCAAGGAAACGCTGGAGCACTACTTTGCCGACCGGCGTGCGGGCCGCTTTGCCACGCACGCCTTCGACATCGCCTGAACGTTGGGCGTTGAACCTTCAACGCCAGACGCTCACACGTCAATCGCTTCAGCCGAGCCAGCCCGCTTGCGCAAATCAAACTTCTGAATCTTGCCGGTGCTGGTTTTGGGCAATTCACCAAAAACTACCGCACGCGGCACCTTAAAACCCGCCAAGTGCTGCTTGCAGTGCGCCACGATCTGCTCGGCTGTGACCTGGGCGTCGGCTTTGAGCTCCACAAAGGCGCATGGCGTCTCGCCCCAGCGTGCATCAGGCTTGGCCACCACGGCAGCGGCCAGCACCGCAGGGTGGCGGTAGAGCACGTCTTCCACTTCGATCGATGAGATGTTCTCGCCGCCCGAGATGATGATGTCCTTGCTGCGGTCCTTGATCTTGAAATAACCATCCGGGTATTGCACCGCCAGGTCACCGCTGTGAAACCACCCGCCCGCAAAGGCTTCTTGTGTGGCCTTGGGATTCTTGAGGTAGCCCTTCATGGTGATGTTGCCCTTGAACATGATCTCACCCATGGTCTCGCCATCTTGTGGCACGGGTTGCATGGTTTCGGGGTTGAGCACGCGCACATCGCGCTGCAGGTGGTAACGCACGCCCTGGCGGGCATTCAGCCGAGCCCGATCGCCGATGTCCAACGCATCCCATTCGGGGTGTTTGGGGCACACGGTGGCGGGGCCATAAACCTCGGTCAGACCATACACATGGGTCAAATCAAAACCCATTTGCTCCATGCCTTCGATCATCGAAGCCGGAGGCGCAGCACCCGCCACCATGGCCTTGATGCCAGCAGGCACACCCGCCTTCATGGCCGCTGGGGCATTGACCAGCAGGCCGTGCACGATGGGCGCACCGCAGTAATGCGTGACGCCGTGGTTGCGCATGGCGTCGAACATGGCCTGTGCGTCCACCTTGCGCAAACACACGTTCACGCCCGCACGCGCGGCCACCGTCCAAGGAAAGCACCAGCCGTTGCAATGGAACATGGGCAACGTCCACAAATAGGCCGCGTGTTTGGGCATGTCCCATTCCAGAATGTTGGAAATCGCATTGGTGGCTGCGCCCCGGTGGTGGTAGACCACACCTTTGGGGTTGCCGGTGGTGCCGCTGGTGTAGTTCAGCGCAATCGCGTCCCACTCGTTGGCAGGCAGGCTCCAAGCAAAGTTGGCTGCTCCGCTGGCCACAAAGGCTTCGTAAGTCACCGAACCCAGCTTGTCTGTGGGGCCGGTGTAGAGCGAGTCCTCGACGTCGATCACCAGCAAAGGCTGGGTGGACTGGCGCAGCGCCAGCGCTTTTTTCATCACCCCCGCAAACTCCGGGTCCACGATCACCGCCTTGGCCTCGCCATGGTCCAGCATAAAGGCCACCGTCTCCGGGTCCAGCCGGGTGTTCAGGGCGTTGAGCACGGCCCCAGCCATGGGAATGCCAAAGTGCGCCTCCACCATGGGTGGGGTGTTGGGCAGCATCACCGCCACTGTGTCGTTCTTGCCAATGCCCGCCTGCGCCAACGCACTGGCCAGCTGGCGGGTACGGCGGTAGGTGGTGGCCCAGTCCTGGCGCAAATCGCCGTGTACGATGGCCATGCGATGGGGGTACACCTCTGCAGTGCGCTCAATGAAGCTCAGCGGCGAAATGGGGGCGTGATTGGCGGGGGTTTGGGGCAAATCTTGATCAAAGATGCTGGTCATGGTCGTCTCCTGGCTTTTGGAATTCATCATCGTTCATCACCTGGCAAAGGCGCCCGATCAGGCACCTGCGCCAAAAATACCGCCAAATCTCTGGCTTGGGCCCCATCGGCTCGCTCGGCAAAAAAAGCCACGGCGTTCATGGCCGACACCTTCTCGGCCACGGCCACCGTGATGAATTGGTTGAGCGAAGCCTGGTCTTGTTCGGCCAGCTTGCGTGCATGGGCATACAAAGAATCGGGCAACCGAAGTGCAAAGGTACTCATAGGGCATCCTCCAAAAATGACAAAGCTTGGACAGGCGTCTTCACGGCCAGGCCAAAGCGTGGCGCGGCCATTGAAAAATCTTTCACATGGCTGGTGACCAAGGCATCCACCCGGGCGTTGACTGCGGCCTCCAAGACCATTTCATCACCCGGATCGCGCAACTGGGGCCGCCAAATGTAATGCAGACTGACGGGCTCCACCCAAACGGCCAAGGCAGACAAAAACGCATCGACTTGACCGGTTGAGAAACCATGCAAATCCCGAATCTCATCGCGCTTGAGAACAGATTCGTAATCCAGCCAAACAGCCGGTGATGCCGCCATGCGCAAACGAGCAGAGGCTACTGCTTGCAGCAACGCATACGAAGCCTCCCGCGAACTCGTCAAGGCAGCAACCAGCACATTGGTGTCCAGCAACACAATTTTCATGATGTTACCAATGATATCAGCGATAAACTGATCAAAACAAGCAGGTGATACACCGACATCCATGCCCACATTGACATCGGCGAAAATAGCCCGATGGCCATCCCCCAGTCTTTCATCCAGGAGTTGCTGTCCCGCGTTGACGTGGTTGACATCGTGGGCAAGTACGTGCAGCTCAAGAAAGGCGGCGCCAACTTCATGGGCCTGTGCCCCTTCCATGGCGAAAAATCCCCCAGCTTCAGCGTCAGCCCCACCAAACAGTTTTTCCACTGCTTTGGCTGCGGCAAAAACGGCAACGCCATCGGCTTTTTGATGGAGCACGCGGGCATGACCTTCATCGAAGCGGTGAAGGACCTGGCCCAGCAAACCGGCATGCAGGTGCCTGAAGAACAACAGTCGCCCGAAGACCGCGCCAAAGCCGCCGCCGCCAAGGCCAAACAAGACAGCCTGAGCGATGTGCTGGAAAAAGCGGGCGAGGCCTACCGCGACCAGCTCAAGATCACGCCCCACGCCATCAACTACCTCAAGGGCCGGGGCCTGTCAGGGCAAATCGCCAAGCGCTTTGGCCTGGGCTACGCGCCCGAGGGCTGGCGCTCGCTGGCCAGCATCTTCCCCAAATACGACGACCCGCTCTTGGCCGAGTCGGGCCTGGTGATCGTCAACGAAGAAGACGACAAACGCTACGACCGTTTTCGCGACCGCATCATGTTCCCGATCCGCAACATCAAAGGCGAATGCATCGGCTTTGGCGGGCGGGTGATCGGCAGCGGCACGCCCAAGTATTTGAACTCGCCCGAAACCCCGGTCTTCCACAAAGGCCGGGAGTTGTATGGCCTGTACGAAGCCCGCGAAGCCCTGCACAGCGCAGGCTACGTGCTGGTGACCGAAGGCTATATGGATGTGGTGGCACTGGCGCAACTCGGCTTTGCCAACGCCGTGGCCACGCTGGGCACGGCTTGCACACCCGACCATGTGCAAAAGCTGTTCCGCTTCACCGACTCGGTGGT
>JBIKHW010000095.1:0-9897 GCA_044361935.1 Limnohabitans sp.
TTCGCACACGAAATGGTTGGTGTGCACCACCACGCCATCGGTGGGCATCAGCTCGGCCCAACCTGCGGGCGAGACTTCGAAGCAGGCGGCCTGGCCCTGGGCATCGGCACAGGGCACGTTGGATGCGGCACCAAAACCCAGGCCCAGATAAGTCTGCAAAGACTGCAAACGCTCGCGGGCATGCGCCACTGAATGGCAATCGAGCAAATGCCGCAGCAGCACATGCACCGGCACGCCCAACTGACTGCCGTCGCGGTTGGAGCGCAAGATGTTCAGGCCCAGGGCAAAGCCCGACTGGTTGATCCCGATCTTGGCCAGCATCCCTGCCTCGGTCAGGGTGGTGATGCTTTGGCCACTGGGGCCTTGGGTGTGCAGCACCACCAAGGCCTCGCGCTGGCGGCCCATCCAGTCCCAGTTCTGCGCGAGCCAGGCTTGGCCTGTGCGGCTGGCGGCAGCGGTCACGCCCATGGCGGTGCATTCGCCATCGTGCAGGGCCTGGTCCCAAGAGGCTTGCTCCAGCCAGTCGGGCAGGCCTGCGGCGCGGTTGGCGGCCAGGGCCGCTTGGGCGGCGTCTTTCAAGTCTGGGGCATCCGCCAAAAACGTGGGCGGCAAAATTTCGGTGCGGCAGTTCAGCGCCATCAGGCTGCCCAAGCTCTGGCCGCTGCTTTTGGACATGCCGCGCAGCTCAGCCATCAGGTCGGCGTCAACCTGTTCGATCACCGACTCAAAACGCATGGCGCGATCGCAGGCGCTGTCCCAGTCAATGCCGCAGGCGGCAAACAAACGGGCATAGGTGACGACGCTGTGCTGGATGCGGCCCTGGGCCTCGCGGCCATAAATTTGGCCGCGTTCAAAAGCCGAGGCGGCACCCAATGTGTCGATACAGGGGAACATGTGCAATCTCCATTCAAGGGGCTTCAGTCTTGACCCGGCAAGGTTGGCTGTCAATTCGGACAAACGCAGATCCTCGCCCGGGTTGGCACCTCGGTGACTGTATCCTGCCAACGCACGGGGCCATCATGGGCGTCTGTTGAACTGGAGAGCCTGCCATGCGTTTGCTGATCGCGATGATGATGCACGAGACCAACACCTTCTCGCCGGTGCCCACCGACTTGCAGCGCTTTGCGCTCGGACCGGGTGAAGCGCCGCCGCGTGCCGACGCGGCCATTGCGGCGTTTCGCGGCACGGGCACGGCCACCGGGGCCTTTATTGACCTGGCCGAGCAGGCGGGCGCTGAGTTTGAGCTGGCCTTGGGTGCGCATGCCGCGCCAAGCGGACTGGTGTTTGATGCGGCCTACGAAGCCATGAGCGAAGCGATTTTGCAAGCCGTGGCGCGAGGCGGATTTGACGGCATTTTGCTGGACCTGCACGGCGCCATGGTGAGCGAAAGCCACGAGGATGGCGAAGGCGAGTTGCTGCGCCGCATCCGCGCCATCGACCCCAAAACCCCCATCGGCGTGGCCTACGACATGCACGCCAACGTGTACGCCGACATGGTCGAGCTGGCGCAAACCGTGGCGGGCTACCAGACCTACCCGCATGTGGACATGTACGGCACAGGCGTGCGGGCAGGCACAGCCTTGCTCAAGCTGCTCCAAGGCCAGGTGCAAACCACCACCGCTTGGGGCCGCTTGCCCATGATCCCGCACATCATGCGGCAAAGCTCGCTGGACGAACCCAACCGCTCCATCCAGGCCCGCGCCCAGCAAATGGAAAAAGAAGGCGCCTTGTGCGCCAGCGTGTTCACCGGCTTTCCGCATGCCGACATCGAAAACGCGGGTATGTCGGTGGTGGTGGTGACCGACAACGACCCGGCATTGGCCCAGCGCCTGCGCGACGAGCTGATGCAAATGGCCTGGGACAGCCGCGCCCAATGGGTGTACGAGGTGGAACCCCTGGCCACTTCGGTGGCCCGCGCCCAAACGCTGACCGAGTTTCCAGTCATGTTGCTGGACCACTACGACAACGCGGCCTCGGGCGGCACCATGGACACCACCGCAGTGCTGGCCGAGGTGCTGCGCCAGGGCTTGCGCAACGTGGCGGTGTTTGCGATTTTTGACCCGCAGGCGGTTCAAGAGGCCATTGCAGCTGGCATTGGGGCGCAGGTGCGCCTGCAAGTGGGCGGCAAGATGGCCATGCCGCTCATGCCGCACCGCAGCGAGCCCGTTGAGCTGAACGGTGTGGTCAAACTGATCTCGAACGGCAAGTACCGCAACAAAGGCCCCATGAGCCAAGGTGCCCGCCAGAACATGGGGCAAGCCGTGGTGATCGACACGGGCGATGTGGAGGTGGCGCTGATCTCGCGCCATGTCGAGCCCTTTGACGTGAACGCCCTGCTGTGCCTGGGCATCGACCCCACGCAAAAAGATTTTGTGGTGCTCAAAAGCCGCGTGCACTGGCGTGCAGGCCTGGGCCACCTGGCCCGCGCCACGGTGGAGTGCGCCGGGGCCGGAGCCTGCACATCGGACTACAGCGAATTGCAATTCAAAAAACTGCGCCGGCCGATCTACCCGTTGGATGCAGGCGTTGCTTGGACCGCTGAGCCCTGAGAAAGCCACGCACGGGGCCGGGCACAGGACAGGCCTGCGAGCCGACCACAAGGCGAGTGTTAATTGGCTTTGGCGCCTGAAATGCGGATCACTTCTGACAAGCGGGCTTCGTCACGGCGCATGCGGGCTTCAAACTGTGCGGGCGTGCCGCCCAGCGGATCACCGCCCGCACCCCGAATGATTTCCAAAAAGCCCGGCTCCCGCATCAGTTTGTTGATCTCGGCATTCAGGCGCATGACGACTTCTTGCGGCGTTTTGGCGGGCGCAAGAATACCGAACCAGCCCACCAGCTCGTAGTCGTTCAAACCCAGCGCCTCGTTCACCGTGGGCACATCGGGCAGCAAGGCCGAACGGCGTGACCCGGTCACCGCCAATGCTTTCAAACGTCCGGCTTTGACGAACTGCATCGCCACAGGCAAATTCACAAAACCCACTTGCAAAGTACCGCCCAAGTGGTCGTTGGTGGCTTGGGCATTACCCTGGTAAGGAACGTGCGTGAACTTGGCGCCCGTCTTAACGCTCATCAGTTCCGCAGCCAAGTGTCCCGAGCTACCGGCCCCGGGGGTGCCATGGTTGAACTTGTTGGGATCATTGCGGGCCTGCTGCACCAACTCGCTCAGCGAATTGATGCCCAAACCAGGATGTACCGTGACCACGTTGGTGACCTCGGCCACCTCAATCACGGGCACAAGGTCACGCATGGTGTTGTAGGGCAATGAGGCGTACAACGCCTGATTGGTCACCAGGGGCAAACCGTTGATGAGCAAGGTGTGGCCATCGGGGGCAGACTTGGCTACAAAGTCGTTGCCAATGTTGGTGCCGGCTCCGGGCTTTTGCTCGACGATGACGGACTGTCCGAGGGCCGGACCCAAGCGCTGGGCCATGGCTCTGGCAAATACATCGGCGCTGCCCACCAAAGCGGGCACCACAATGCGCACCGTTTTGGTCGGAAAAGCCTGACTTTGAGCCAGAGCGGGCAGGCCCATGCCAGTCAGCCCCAAGCCGGCAGCAGAAACGAGTAATTCACGACGACGCATAGACCCATCCTTTCGGTGATGAACGAACAAATAAATTGACGAAAGCGTTGCGCATGCCCGTCAATGAAATTCCATCAAGGAGCCGAAACCGGCTTTCTTGTCCTGCAACCCCTGAGCCCGCAAAGCGTGCCAGTAGGTGGCGGTGTTGATGGCGATGACCGGTTTACCCAGAAACAGCTCGGCCGCTGCTGCAAGGCGAATCATGGACAGATTCGTGCCCACCTGAACGATCGCGTCCACATCGTCTCCGTCGAGCTGCAAGATCGCATTGCGGCACATGTCGTCTGTGGAGTGGGCGATCTGCACGGGACTTGGACGACGCAAACACAGATCGCGCACCACGGTGAAGCCACAGTCTTCGTAAAAACGACGCACCTGGGCATTGGCCACTTCAAAGTAAGGGGACATGAAAGCGATGCGCTTGGCCTTGTAAACGTTCAAAGCCGCCTCGGTCGCAAAGGACCCGCAAGACACACCCACTTGGGCCCTGTCTTGCATCATCTTCAGATAGTCACTGGCCCCTTGACGACCGTTCCAGAAGGTGGCCGCGGACATGCCCATCACCAGGTAATCCATTTCGCAACTGCGCAAGACATCCACAGCGTCCATGGTGGCCTGGTTGATGCTGTTGACCAATTTGATAAAGCTGGCATCGTCCGTGACTGGGTCATTAGGAATCGCGATGCGGCTGTAATGATTGGTCACACCCACCGGCCTCAGGTCATCAAAGTCCGGCTGAACAATGGTGTTGGTCGATGGCCCCAAAGTGCCCATTTTTTTGCGGTATCCGAGGTGGTCCATGGGTCAGGTGCAAGCCGTGGCGGCCTGGTGTTGTGTGATGAACTCATCGCGCGTCATCACGTCGGCGTATTTTTGTTGCATATCGAAAAGGTTGGCCGCATGCGGCTCCAGCGCACGATCGCCCACGCAGTCCGAGATCACCAGGGTGCGCAGGTTGTGCTGCATGGCATCGACCACACTGGCACGCACACAACCGCTGGTGGTGCAACCCGTGATGACGGCTGTATCGACCCCCCGCTGCAGCAACCAACCTGCCAGCCCGGTCTCAAAGAATGCCGAAGCAGACTGCTTGCGGATCACCCATTCACCCACTTGGGGTTCGAGTTGAGGCACGATCTTCGAGGCGTGCGCCTCTTCTGTGAGCTTTTGCAAGGGCGGCACGCGAAGGGCAAAAATATTGACGTCCGCACCATCGCTTGAAAAGACCACGCGTGTGTGAACGATCGGCAAGCCTTGCTTGCGGAAATACCTCAGCAAGGCCACTGTCTGGTCTGCGGCGGCCTGAATGTGTGGCCCCCCCAATTGATCGACATCGACAAAGCCATTGACAAAGTCCACCAAGATCAAGGCGCACTTGCGCCCGATGCCGCTGGTCCCGCCCAAGCCTTGGTGCCGATAAATGGCGTATTTGTCCATGCTGATCTCAATCCTGTGGGTCACTTTGGGTGTGGCTTTGGTCGAAAGCCTGCACCCAATCGAATCCCATGAGTTGGGAAAATTGACCGAACTCATGCAGCGGCACTGAGCTGTTTTTGGAGGAGCCTGTGCTTTTGATACCTTGGTAAACCGATTCGAAGGCCGCACCCGCTGCCAAGAAAGCGGTGGCCGGGTAAATGACCAAGCCATAGCCCAACTGCTGTAACTCCGTCTGGCTCAAGACCGGGGTTCGACCACCCTCAACCATGTTGGCCACCAAAGGCAAATCAAAGTGTCGGCAGATGATCTCCATCTCTTGCACAGACTCCGGACTTTCCACGAACAGCAAATCAGCGCCAGCGCGGGCATACATCTCTGCACGGCGCAAGGCTTCGTCGAGTCCCAAAGTGGTACGGGCGTCGGTTCGGGCGATGATGAGGAAGTCCGGATCTGTGCGGGACTCGACGGCAACTCGAATCTTCTCGACCATTTGCTGCGCCGGGACAACCCGACGCCCCAGCATGTGGCCGCATTTTTTCGGGAACTCCTGGTCTTCCAGTTGGATCGCGCAAGCGCCTGCACGTTCGTACCCGCGCACGGTGTGCATCACATTGAGCAAGCCGCCGTAGCCCGTGTCGCCATCGCAAATCATGGGTGTGGAGGTGATGGCAGTGAACTGCTGCACCCGGTTGACCATGTCGGTATAAGTGGCCAAACCAGCGTCGGGCAAGCCGAGGTAAGACGCCACTGTGCCGTAACCGGTCATGTACAGCGCATCAAAACCCAGGCGGTCGGCCATCTTGGCCGAGATCATCTCGAACACACCCGGTGCCACCACCAGGTCACCCTGACGCAACCGTGCGGCCAATTGACTGCGCCTTGACGCGTTGCTGACTTGGGACAGGCCGTTGTGCATCATGCGATGGTCTCCGCGCGCTCCAGCGCTTCGATCATGGAGGACTTTCTAAGGTAGTCCAATGCCCTGGCGGGGTTTTCGCATGTGGCCCTCAACTCGTCTTGCACACGCTGGCGCACCACAGGATCGCGCTCTTCAATTTCGCGCTTGTTGCGCGCCGTGCTGGCGTTGATGTAGTCGATGGCTATGGTGCGGCGCTGGCGTTCATAGCGCGACATCACGTCCATGCCAGCCCCCTGCTGAATGACCTGGAGCAATTTTTGGGTCAAATTCATCGCGTCATGCACACCCCCATTCATGCCCATACCCCCCAGGGGGTTGTTGATGTGCGCGGCATCTCCGGCCAAAAAGATGCGGCCTTGAATGAAGGTCTTGGCCACACGTTGGTGAACTTTGTAAAGCGTACGGTGCAGGGTGTTGTATGGCCGGGGCTGAGGCAGCAAGCTTTGCAAGCGGGCTTGTACCGCTTCGTCGGTCATGACCTCCTCATCCGATTCTTGTGCCTTCGTGGGAAAGAGCACGCGCCAAAGTGTGGGCACACGCAACAAAACGCACCATTCTTGCGGGTCAGAGCAGTAATTGACGTACGACAACCGAGGCAAGTGACTGGCGTAATCGAAGTCGGTGGAGATGACCAAAAAACGCTCAGGATAGGTCAAGCCTTCGAAATCGATGCCCAGGGTCCGTCGCGTTGCACTCCAGGCGCCATCGGCTCCGATCATGTAATCGGCTTCGATGGGGTGGCGTTCCCCTTCGGTGCTGACCGTGGCCGTGACCTTGTCAGCAGTTTGCATGACCGATTCGAGACGGGCTGAAAAAAGCAACTTGACGTGCGGCAAGCGCTCAAGCTCCAGCTTGATCAGGTCGGCCAGCTTCCATTGCTCGCATTGCAGCCGAAAAGGGTGATCGGTGTGTCCTTTGAGAACATTCAGATCAAACTCTGCTATGACACCGTCCTTGCGGTCACGCTGCTGGGTGTAACGGGCCACCAAGCCTTGGTCCACCAATTTGGAGGCAAGACCGAAACGCGCCAACATGTCCAGCGTGGGCGGGTGAAAGGTGGAGGCCCGCAGATCCCGATTGAGTTCGGCAGAAGCCTCTACCACGGTGACTGCCACACCAGCCTGACCCAGCACCAAAGCACTGACCAAGCCAACAGGCCCTGCACCAGCAATCAAAACATGGGCACTCATGCACTTCCTCAATGGACACAACAATGCACAAACTGTACACAAAGTGCACCGCAACAGGCATTAAAAAGACAAACCATCAGGGAATTCACCTATAAAATCACATAAAGACAAGGAACTTTCGGAATAAAACAGCCAGAATCACAAATCACAACCTCATTGACCCCCATCAATGT
This sequence comes from Limnohabitans sp., assembly GCA_044361935.1. Taxonomy (GTDB): domain Bacteria; phylum Pseudomonadota; class Gammaproteobacteria; order Burkholderiales; family Burkholderiaceae_C; genus Limnohabitans_A. The sequence goes on from JBIKHW010000095.1 coordinate 7,306, forward strand.
ATACAAATTGACCTGACCCATCCGTTTATAACCAACATGACGCGCGCCAGCAGCATCGCCTACAGCACCATCCGCGAACAGATCATCAGCGGCAGTTTTCAACCTGGGGAGCGCCTGTTGGAGGAAGAGTTGGCGCACCGCGTTGGCGTTTCGCGCACCTCGATTCGTGACGCGTTCAGACGCCTCAGCGCCGAGGGACTTATTCGCACCGAGGGCAACCGCGGCACCTTTGTGGCGCAATTGAGCAGTTCCGAGGTCGATGAGATTTTTCAACTTCGTGCCGTACTGGAAGGCCATGCAACCGCCTTGGCGGCCATCCATGGTCAGCCACTCCACTGGGACGCTCTGGCCGATGTCGCCACTGAAATCGACCATCAACTGGCACAAGCTGAACTGTCGGACGCGGATCGGTACACCCGCTTCCAGACCTGTAACACCCGCTTTCATGACATCCTTTTGCAAGCAAGCGGCTCACCACGACTCCAGTCCCTGGCGCGGTCCTTGATCGAGTTGCCTTTGGTGACCATGAAGCAACACACTTGGCCCGGGGAAGTGCGCATACGACGATCCAATATGCAACATTGGGAAATCATCGAATCCTTGCGCGTGCGAGACCCTTTGCTGGGGCGGCTTCGGATGCAAACCCACATCATCAGCGCCCGGCCGCTGGCCATGCTCAGCCAAAGCTTGATGCCCATTCACATGCTCTGAATCCACCTTGCGCGCAAACCTCACTTTTTCGGCTTCGGGCCTTTTCAAATGCAGGACATGCCACCTGTCCTTGGGCTTGTTCAGTTCACCACATCCTTGATGCGGGGCCAAGTGTTGCGGATGTGCTCGCCCATGATGCGCGAGAGGGCCTGCCCGTCGCGGGCGGCCAAGGCCGTCATCATCTGCTCGTGCTCGGCCATGGCGGCAGTCCAGTTTTCCGAGGTGGAATTGCCGCTGTAGCGCAGGCTGCGCATGCGTTTGCTCAGCGTGGCGTGGGTCATACTCAGGGTGTCGTTGTCGGCCAGCGCTATCAGGGCTTCGTGGATGCGCTGGTTGAGTGCGAAATACGCCAGCCGCTCGCGTGATTCAAACAACACTTTCATCTCTTGGTGCATCTGCAAGATCGCGTCGATCCGGGCTGGGTCGGCCTGGCAGGCCCGCTCACCCGCATGGGTCTCCAAAAGGGCAATCACTTCCAGCATGTCGCGTGCATCCTTGGCCGAAAAAGCCTTCACGATGGCCCCTCGCAAGGGCAAAAGCTCCACCAGGCCTTCGGCGGTCAAGACCTTGATCGCCTCGCGCACCGGGGTGCGAGACACCCCCAACAAGTGGGCCACCTCCAGCTCCTGGATGCGTTCACCCGGGCGCAAGCGCAAGGACACGATCATGTCGCGCAAACGGTGGGTGACTTCTTCGTGGAGCGAGGTGCGCTCAATCTGGCTGGTAAGGTTTAGTGAGGGCATGGGTGGAAGTATGGGGGAAAACCAGAGCTTGACCGGGTCAGATCGCCTGCATAGCATTATCCGTAATTACGGATTACAAGTATCAGCCAACTCTCCTCTTCAAGAACATCCCCATGACACTGCCCACACTGGCCCTTTTTACTGGCGACCCTGCAGGCATCGGCCCTGAACTGGTCGAAAAAATGCTGCAAAACCCTTCGTGGAAAACGCACGCCCGGGTGATCCTGATCGGTCAAAAAGCGTCGATTCAGGTGCCCCCCGAAGTGGTCTGGCACGAGTGGTCTGGTGCCAACGCCCCAGTTTTTGAACGCGGTGTGGCCAACGCCCTCAACGGCAGCTACATGATCGACGCCCTGGCCACCGGGGTGGACTTAGTGACGGCAGGCCAAGCCGATGCTTTTTGCTTTGCCCCGCTGAACAAGTCTGCCCTGCGCCAAGGCGGCATGACACAAGAAGACGAATTGCGCTGGTTTGCCGAGCACATGCACTACACAGGCGTTTGTGGCGAACTCAATGTCCTCAAGAACCTCTGGACAGCGCGGGTGACATCGCATGTCCCCCTGAAAGAAGTCTCCACCTTGCTGAGCCCGGACAAAGTGGCTGATGCCATCCGCATGATTTCGCAGGCCCTGCAGGCCTCGGGCGTCGCCAGCCCGCGCATAGCGGTCTGTGGACTCAATCCGCACAACGGCGACAACGGCAATTACGGCGACGAGGAAGGCCGCATCATCACGCCAGGTGTGCAGCAAGCTGCCTCCATGGGCTTTGCCGCAGATGGCCCCTTCCCGGCTGACACCGCCTTCGTGCGCGCCATCCGCTCGCCGGGCGGCTACGACGGCGTGGTAACCATGTACCACGACCAAGGCCAGATCGCCATGAAGCTGATGGGTTTTGAGCAAGGTGTGACGGTGCATGGCGGTCTGCCCTGCCCCATCACGACCCCGGCACACGGCACGGCGTACGACATCGCAGGTCAGGGCGTTGCCAATCCACAGGCCATGACCAACGCATTCGAACTGGCAGCACGTATGGCCAGCGCTCACCGCTCATCACAACCACAACCTGAGGAGACCTTGTCATGAAGTTGAAGAAAATCCTGCTCATGGCCCTGCTGGCCACACCCTTGCTGGGCTTGGCC
>JBIKHW010000096.1:0-9886 GCA_044361935.1 Limnohabitans sp.
GGTGCAGGTGGGCGATGTGCTGGCCAACCTGGCCTACAAGCTGCCGCAGTCGCTCAAGGTGAACACCGTGTTTGGTGGCGTCTCGGTCAATCCACAAATGATGGCGCTGCGTGGCGGGGCCGACATTGTGGTGGCCACACCCGGCCGCTTGCTCGATTTGATCGACCAGAACGCCGTGCGCTTGGCCGATGTGCAGCACTTGGTGTTGGACGAAGCCGACCGTTTGCTCGACTTGGGCTTTGCCGACGAATTGCAGCGCGTGCTGACGCTGCTGCCTGCCAAGCGCCAAACGCTGCTGTTTTCGGCCACGTTTGCGCCCGAGGTGGAAGCGCTGGCAGCCAAGTTGCTGCGTGATCCGGTGCGCATCACGGTGGAGGCTTTTGAAGGCCACAAACCCGACATCACCCAACGCGCCATCGCCGTTGACGAGAAAAGCCGCACCGCCTTGCTGCGCCACCTGATCCAAGAAAACGGCTGGAAGCAGGTGCTCGTCTTTGTGGCCACGCGTTACGCGTGTGAGCATGTGGCGAACAAGCTCTACAAAGCGGGCGTTTTTGCCACGCCTTTTCATGGCGAGATGAGCCAAGGCGCACGCCAAGAAGTGCTCAGCGAATTCAAAGCCGGACGCTGGGACGTGGTGGTGACCACCGACTTGGCCTCACGCGGCATCGACATCGCCATGCTGCCCGTGGTCGTCAACTACGACCTGCCGCGCTCGGCCACCGACTACACCCACCGGATTGGCCGCACGGGCAGGGCGGGGGCGCACGGCGACGCGGTGAGCTTTGTCACCGCCGCAGCCCTCGCGCACTGGCAGCTGATCCAAAAACGCGAAAGCCTGGAACTCGCTTTAGAGCAAATCCCAGGCTTTGAGCAAACCGAAACCCCGCCACCGCCATCGCCCGGCAATGGCGGCATCAAGGGTTCACGGCCGAGCAAGAAAGACAAGTTGCGGGCGGCTGGTTTGCGGTGAATAGGAGTAGGGTGTTTTTATATCGAAATTAATTTATTTAAGCTTATGTCTTATAAAAGATTAATTTCAGTACAATTCACCCATGGACCCAATTCTCAACCCCTATTCTCCTGGTGCAGGTACACCACCACCCGAATTGGCCGGCCGCGACGAATTGCGAGAAAAAGTGCGGGTGGCCATTGGCCGTATCCGCATCGGAAACCCTGCCAAAAGCGTCCTGATGGTGGGTCTGCGCGGTGTCGGCAAAACGGTGTTGCTTGACAAAATGCGCCAAGAAGCCGAAGCCAGTGGTGTTTACACGCTCAAGCTCGAAGCGCCAGAAGACCGTTCTTTGCCAGCCTTGCTGGCACCCCAGTTGCGACTGATTCTGATCAAGCTCAGCGCCATTGAATCCGCCAAAGCCTATGCCACCCGTGGCCTGCGGGCCTTGGCGGGTTTTGCCAAAGCGCTCAAGGTCAAGTTCAACGACATCGAGGTTGGACTCGACTTGGAGCCTGAGGTGGGTTTGGCCGACAACGGCGACTTGGAAGGCGATCTGGCCGTCTTGCTGGAGCAGGTGGGTTTGGCCGCACAAAGTGCCAAAACAGCAGTGGTGATGTTCATTGACGAGTTGCAATATGTCAAAGAGCCTCAGTTCGCTGCGCTCATCACCGCTTTGCACCGTTGCGCGCAAGCCAAGCTGCCCGTGACCGTGATCGGGGCAGGCTTACCCCAACTGCTGGCGCGTGCGGGCGACGCCAAATCGTATTCTGAGCGTTTGTTTGACTACCCCATGGTCGGCCCGCTGTCTCGAGAGGATGCCCAACTGGCGATCATCCGCCCCGCTCAAGCGCAAGGCGTGATGTTCTTGCCAGAAGCGATTGACGAAATTTACAAAGACACTCAAGGCTATCCGTACTTTCTGCAAATGTGGAGCAAGTACAGCTGGGACGTGGCCACTGAAAGCCCCATCGGCCGTGCAGACGTGCTGCGTGCCCGCGCATTGACAGAAGCCGACCTGGATGAAAGTTTTTTCAAAACGCGTTTTGAACGCTGCACGCCCAGTGAGCGGCGCTATTTGCGGGCCATGGCATCGCTGGGTGCTGGTCCTCACCGCTCAGGCGACATTGCCAATGCATTGGGACGAGATATCAAACAGTTGGGCATGGTGCGCAGCAGTCTCATCAACAAAGGCATGGTCTGGAGCCCCAGCCACGGTGACACCGCCTTCACCGTGCCCTTGTTTGATCAGTTCATGATTCGCGTGATGCCGGGAGACAGTTGGCGGCAGGTGTGAAGTGATTGCGCTTGTTTAATTGGGCAAAATGGAATTGCAGATTGGTCACGTAACGTTGTGGCTTCTACATCCATCCCAACGCATATTGGAGGAAGTGTCATAGCCGCTTTACGAGGTAGTTGGCCATTTCATCAAAGCCACTAATCACTGTGCAATCTGAAAATTTACTCAAACCAATTCTGGAATCAGCCAACAGATTGGCAAGCTTTTTGTCGGTAAAAAGTGCATGTGCGATCGGAAGAGCAGACGCGGCAACCATGAAGTCGTTTGGGTCGCCTCGGCGATATTTGCGTGCTGAATCGAACCGCATCAGACCGTATAACGAACTCAAGATGCGCAAGGTTGGTAATGCTTTGGATGTGGGATTTTGCTGCCAATGATAGAGAGCTTCAATAGCATAAATGCCGATCTCTTTGGGGTTCAGTTCTATGCCTTCTTGGTCAAACCAAGTTGCGATACAACCCTTTAGCTCCAGAAAAATGCCAGTATTGAAATTGGCAACCTCATTTAGGTGCTCATGCTTGCCGATGTTTAGATCAGAAATTCCATTCGAGTTGTCCCACTTAGGGCCGGGTGCTGAACTGGCGATTTGCAGTTGAATGGAAAAAGGTAGATCAGAGATACTGTCGTAAAACGCCTTGTTGAACGTCACTTCATCTATATCTTTTTTGATAAATTCGGCCAGAGAAAATACAGGTACACCGAGCAACTCTATAGGACTGCATAAAAAATCTGCGAGTTGGATCGATGTGTGGAAAGTTTGCTGCCGCAGTTCTTGTAATTCCAAGCTCACCCTGTCTTGAAAAGGTGAAATGCACAGCCCTTGAGTCATGTCATCAACGAGTTCCGACAGGCGGCTTTGCGTTTCCGGACTTGTCATTGAGTCCATCTCGAAAAAGGTAGGTAGCCCAATCGGGAATAGGAATTTTTCAATTCGTATTGCATGCTCAAGAGCTTCACCAAAGGCAGTCATGGCAGAAGTGAGAGTCGACTTTTTCAGTCGGTAGTCAACCATGCACTTCCATGCATTCGTGTCTAAATAAATCAACTCTTTTGTTCTGATGCGAGCCGCTTTTTCTGTTCGCCGCATCCGGATATGGTCGGCAAGAGTGACCAAGGGGCTGCGCCGATGCAATTCGATTAAATCGTTCAAGCGCGTAGCTGCAGCTTGGATGAAGGTTTCTAGTGGTTGCGGCATAAGCGATAGCAGTACTTTATGGTGCGCAAGACAGAGCAAATGGACGCCATGCGCTAGCTAGTAAGGTCTGATTGATTTGGGGGGCAGGGGTAAAACGTACCCTCTGAAAGGGCGGTATTTCCACTCTTCAATAGGTAACGCGAATAAGGCAGTACCTTTGTTGTTCGACCGCTGTTTGCCACCGCAGCAAGCTTGTTGATCAAAAACGGTACTTCTCCGTCGGGTGTTTTCCCAATGAAGATGTGTGTTGAATCCACACGGTTTTCTAGTGCCTGATGCATTGCGTTGGTGAACAACACCAATCCGTCCTTCAATGACACCATTAAGTTCGGTGATACATGTTCAGGGAGAAGTGCGCATGCTGCTGCATATCTTTCTGCAACTGTTGATTCAGACAGTGAAAAAACATTGCAAAGAATAAAGCCATAAATTTGGTTAAATGGCTTGCGCACCGGGTCAAATGACTCAGTCGGAGCGCCTTGCATCGACACAACTGACCCGTATTTTCGGAAGCAAGTCGGGTCAGTTGAATAGCGCTGCAGTGATTTCACTCGCGCGATCTTATCGACCGCATCGTTGATTTCCTTTGTGCCCATAGAACTCTTAATTTCACCAACTGCGATGACGCTTTCACACGGGATATATGTTGCTGTAGGGTCGCCGTTGAGCGAAAACACAGGGCAATGATCCTTTTCATAAAGAATCACGTCGCACTGATTGGAGGTGTTCCCGAAAGAATCAATTACGCATCCCGTAGCGACAGCAACTTTAGGTGGAAGAATTGATTGAAGTTTCTTTCTTACTTCATGTTCACGTGCACTTCCCACAAGCCCCGGAGTGGTTCCTCCAGAGGCTCTTGAAAAATTGAAAATTAACTCTTCAGCGAGGTGGTCAAGAAATTTGTGTGGGCTGAAAGTCTTATCCATCTTTATGCCTTGCGTCCAATCACTAGTTTCCCCAGCATCTGTCGTCTACCTTCCGTAGGCGTCCAATCGCCACCAGCGTTTCCAAAATCATCGGCAGGCGTTCGCGCCAGCGGCCACGGCCTTTGAAGTGGGCGGCGATGGCGTCCATGTCGAGGGCGGTGGGTGCTGTGCTGAGCACGTCGGCGACGGCCTTGATCTGTTCGGGCAGGGTGTTGGGCCAGGCTTGTTGGCTGGCTGCCTTGGTCTGACTTGAGTTGACTGAGGCCTTGTCTTCGCTTTCTTCGGTGGCCGTTTCTGCGGTGTCCAGATCCATTGCGGTTTGTTCGGCAACAGTGGTTTGGGTGGGCGCGGTGGGTTTTTGGAATTCGGGGCGCAGCCAGCGGATGGTGCCGTTCGCTTCTTCGGCGGCGCGGCGAGTGTTGAGGTCCACCAGGCGCTGCAAGAGCGCGTCTGACCAAGTTTCGCGGGCGGCGGTGCTGGCCTCGTCCTGGCCGCACGGTGCGGGGCCGAGGTCGCTCCAGCCGTAGGCTTGCAGTACGGCAGCGTCGAGTTCGTCGTGCAGGGTGCGCAGCACCGAGACCAGGCCTTGCTCGTGCAAGGTTTTGTCTTTGGCGCTGAGGGCTTCGCCGTTGCGCAGTTTCTCCAGCACGTTGTACATGCCCGTAAGCGTGAGGTCGGGGTGCGCGGCTTGTTGGGTTTTGCGGTGCGCGTCGATCTGTTCGGCCAGTTGGCTGATGCGTTCGGTCAGCCCGAGCGTGAGGCCGGTGTCTTTTGTGGGGAAGGGGAAAGTTTCGAAGCATTTGGACTTGTTGTAACGTGGATCGTTACCAACACCTAAGCGGCCACCAGTTGCCAGTGCCCATTGAACGTGCATTTGGCTTGATAAAACGCCTAGCCATATGGCCTTTTCCGTTGCAACGGTCACTAGCATCTGATCAGGCAAGACTGATCCGTCGATGAATTGAAAGACGCGATGTTTGGCGGTCATGACGGTCACAACATAACGCTTTAAACCCGCAAGCGCCCTGCGCATATCGTCATTGTTTCTGCGATGAAGCCACCATTTCTCACGAAGATCCTTGTCTGGGTTGACATCCCTCTCAGGTTTCACTCGATTGAGAAGCCACTGATAAAGTTTTGGATAACGTGTCATCACCTCGGTCTCTGACAAGCCGTAACAGTCAATGACATAAAGTTGGCGCGATTTATTGGTCAAGTCTTTGCCGTTGAGGTAAGGGCGAGTTGGCGCGTTGACCTCTATCGTGGCCAGTTCAGCCAAATTGAGCAACATACCTGCGCCATGGGGTATGACGCCTGTATTGCTGAGCTTCAAGTTCGACAAGAGTGCTTTTGAGGAAGTCACATTTGCACCGATAGTTAAGTCGGCGTGAAGCTTTCCATAGTGTGTTGAAAGCTTTACAGAGACTTCACCGCTTTCACCGGCACTTTCTTGAGCTACTTTTAAGAGTTGTCCGATGTGAGTCCCTTTTTTCCCTACAGTCATAGCGATTCGCACGGCAGCACCACCGGCGTTATCTACCCAAGGATGATCTGGAATGGCGTACACCAAGCTCAACGGGCTAGATGAATTTTGGTGAGCCTCAATGACTCGACGGTTAAAAATCATGGTCAAGCTATTGGTCGTAATCAAGCCAAAGCACTGAGCGCTATCGCTACAGACCGTTTCTGCCGCTTTTTGCCACCAGTACATGACCAAATCTGCGCTGTCTGGCACTTCAGGCCATGCCTTTCTTAGTGCGTCAACATAACCATCTCCTAGTGCCTCTTTCATTTTGAGTTTCCCAATGAAAGGCGGGTTGCCCACAATGAAATGCACCCGGGGCCACTGCGCTTTACGTGGGTTGATGTAGCGCATCTGCACCACTTGCGCCGATTCGTCGGGCACGTTCAGCCCGGTCACGGGGTGCGGCTTGAAGGTCTTGCTGTCCCAGCGGGTGACGATCTGCCCGGTTTCGTCTTGCAAGGGCTCGGTGCTGTCGTAGGCCAGCACCGCGTCGCGGTTTTGGATGTTGCCGTAGTCGTGCACCACTGGCTCGGCGATGTTGCCCACGCCCACGGTGCGGGCTTGCCACTGCAGGTAGCCGATCCACAGCACCAGCTCGGCCAGCGCGGCGGCGCGGCTGTTGATCTCAATGCCGAGCAGTTGCTGAAGGCTGACGGTTTCACCTTCCAGGTTGAGGCTGTTTTGGCCCGCGTCCAGCGATTCGAGCAGGTTGAGCACTTCACCCTCCAGGCGTTTGAGGTGCTCCAGCGTCACGTACAAAAAATTGCCACTGCCGCAGGCTGGGTCCAGAACGAGCACGGTGCACAGGCGGTGGTGAAAAGATTTGACGGTCTGGATGGCTTCGCGCTTTTTGGCGCGGGCGTTGGCGCGCAGGTTATCGATTTCTTTCAGTTCCTCTTTGACTTTGTTATTGGCTTCGCGCTGGGCTTTTTGTTGCTGGGCCAGCGCGTCCGTCAGTTGGTCGGCCTCGGCGTTCAGGGCGTCGTGCTCGCCCATTAAGACGAGAGTGGCGGCCTGGGTGTCGCTCCATTCGGCACGCAGCGGGTCGATGACGGTGGGGATCACCAGCCGGTCCACATAAGCGCGGGGCGTGAAGTGCGCGCCCAGGGCGTGGCGTTCGTCCGGGTCCAGGGCGCGTTCGAGCAAGGTTCCAAAAATGGCGGGCTCGACTTCGGTCCAGTTGGCTTTGGCGGCCGTTAGCAGGCCGTCGATTTGGCTGGCGCTCAGCAGCAGGGCGTAGCCTTCGGATTGAGAGGCTTTGAACAGTTTGCCGTTGAACTTGCGCACTTCGCGGGCCAGTGCGGCGCTGAAGCCGCCCCGGTCCATGTCGGCCCACAGGGCTTGCAGCATGCGCTGCAAAGTGGGTGGCTGCTGGCGGTGGGTTTGCAGCAGTTCAGTGAAGGCACCTTTGCCTTCACTCTTTTCGCTGGCGGGCAGCAGGCCCACGTCTTCGGCAAACATGCTGAACAGGCAGCGCGTCAGAAAAGCGCCCACTTGGTGGGGCGGGTGGCCATCGGCCTCCAAGCTTTTGGCCACGCTGGCCAGCACGTTGGCCACTTCGCGGGTGACTTTGGCGTTGGCGCGGCTGGGGTCCAGCGCCATGGGGTCGGTCCAAATGAGGCGCAGACGCTGGCGGATTTTGTCGTCGCGCAGGTCTTGCAGCTTGATCTGGTGGCTGCGTGGATCGGGGTAGGGAATGTAGTTGCCGCCGGTGCGGCTGAACTCGGCAAACAGTTGGATGACTTGGCCCACGTCAACCACCATGATGATGGGCGGTCGGCCTTCGGCGGCGGGCAGGGCGCGGGCGTAGTTTTGCGCTTGTGCGTGGGCGCTCAGCAGGGTGTTGCTGTAACTTTTGGTGTGGCTGCCAGTGTTGACTTTTTTGGCTTCGAGGATGAAGTGGCCGCGTTTGTAGCAGTCCACGTACCGGTCGGATTCATGGCCGTCGGCATGCGCTTCTTTCAAAGCGCGTTCAAACATGTAGTCCCGCTCTGCTGTGGCGTGCGGTCTGGGCACGTCCAGCAGTTCGCACAATTCAATGATGAAGCTTTGCGAGGTGGCGCGTTCGCTGGCGGTGCTGACCTCCCAGCGCTGGATGAATTTTTCGGCGAGCTCGTCTTGTGTATTTATGGGGTCCATGACTCATATCATAGACTCCAAAATAACTACTTTTAATTCAATATTGAGCGTCTTGCTGAGGTTCTTCGTAGTCGTCTTTTGCCTTGATCACCCGCACACCGTGCTTGCTCAAAATCTCCACATACACAGATGTAGCGCCCGTTTTGGCCGCAGCGTCCACGGCTTCGATCACGGCGCTCACCCGCACCACTTCGGCGGTTTCAGCGGTCAGGCCTACCTTGCAGTCAAAGTCCCAAAAGTCCACGCCTTTGGGCACGTCACGGTTGCGTTCGCGCTTGAAATACTTGCGGATCTCGTGCTTGACAGCTTCGAGCACGCGGTCGGGGTGCTTGCCTTCGGCTTGCAGTGGGAAATTCTTTTTCATGGGGGTCCTGAGGGATGGGCAAGCGCCCGGTCCGGACGTGAATGCAGGGGCGAATTATCGCTGGTTTGATGGGGCGAACGGGGCAATACGGCGGTGTACATCAAGATGGCTTGCACATTTTGATGCATTCATGCAAAAATGCAGATATGCGAACTTCACTTGATTTTCCCGACGCGCTGTTCAAGCACCTCAAAACCCGGGCCGCCCAAGAGGGCCGAACTTTGCGCGACCTGGTCATTGAGCTGGTGGAACGCGGCTTGACCGCCCGCGAGGTGGTGGACCCGCAAAAGCGGTTTTTGGCTCGCCCCCTGGTGATTCCAAGCCAAGGTCCTATGGCTCTGCCGGTGAGCCACATGACCAATGCCGATCTCTATGCGTTGATCAACGAGGAAGACGATGAGCGAACCATCAAGTTATTGGGGCGTGGCTGAGCCTGCAGCCAACTGGCGCTTGGTTTCGGGCGATTTGCTCGATGTCAATGTGTGGGTGGGCTTGTGCAGCGCCGCGCACCCGTTTCACGACCCAGCCATGCGCTATTGGCAATCGGCATGCGAAACCGAAACACCTTTGTGGTTTTGTCGAACCACCATGATGGGTTTGGTGCGTGTGCTGTCACAGCCCCGGGCGATGGGTCCCAATGTCTTGACTTTGACCCAGGCCACGACCATGTACCGTCAATGGTTGAACACGCCCGCAGTGGGTTTGTTGGCCGACCCACCCAGCTTGGATGACGCGATAGAACAAATTTTGGGGCGTCGCGGAGAGCCTCAGCCCATTCGTTTGTGGACCGACATGTGCCTAGCGGCCACAGCCCAAAGCGCAGGCCTGCGCATGGTCACGTTCGACCGTGACTTTGAGCGTTTCGGGCTGACGCGTTGCCTGGTGTTGCCCACAGACGCCAGCCCCCACACCAACCCAGGCACCGCGCCCTGAGCCCTTTCACATCAGTCGGCCTTGATGCCCTGGTCCTTGATCAGGCGTGACCAGCGCTCGGCATCACGCTCGACCAATTGACCAAAGGCCTGCGGGGTGCTGCCGCTGGGGTCCATGCCTTGTGAGACAAATGCCTTTTGTACATCTTCACCACTGAGCAGTTGGTTGATCTCGCGGTTGTACAGGTTCACGATGTCGGCAGGAGTGCCTTTGGGGGCAAAGATGCCGTACCACATGTCCACGTTCACATTGCCCGCTTTGGCTTCGGCCAGGGTCGGCAGGTCGGGCAGCAAGGCGTGGCGCTTGTCACTGCCAATGCCCAGTGCCACCAGCCGACCGGAGCGGATGTGCGGCAAGGCCACATGGATGGGCAAGAACATCGCGTCCACCTGACCGCCCAGCAAATCGGTCACGGCCGGGCCCGTGCCTCGGTAGGGGATGTGGGTCAGAAACACCCGGGCGGTGTTTTTGAACAGCTCCATCGACAGATGGTGTGGGGTGCCCACACCGGGCGACGCGTAATTGAAGCGACCCGGCTGCTGCCGCGCAGCT
>JBIKHW010000409.1:0-3000 GCA_044361935.1 Limnohabitans sp.
CGAGACGCCCGAAGAGCAAGCCCGCGTCGAGCGCATCAAGCAAATGACGCCCGCCAAGATCGCGCCCATGGCCGTGGCCCTGGCCAGCGACGACTCGGCCCATGTGAACGGCCAGGTCTTTGCCGTTCGCAACAACGAAATCTTTTTGATGAGCCAGCCACGCCCCATCCGCTCGGTGCACCGCAGCGAGGGCTGGACGCCGCAGAGCGTGCTCGACCAGGCCATGCCCGCCCTCAAGTCCAGCTTTTTTGACCTGGACCGCTCGGGCGACGTGTTCAGCTGGGACCCGATCTGAGGCGATGCGCATGCAAACACAGAACAAAGACTCCGGTGTGCTCGCGCAACACCAGGCCGCCTTGGCCGAAGGCCGCTTCCTGATTCAGCAATGCGGTGATTGTGGTCAGCACATTTACTTTCCGCGTGAGGTCTGCCCGCACTGCGGCAGCAACCATGTGGCCCTGGTGGCCCCCACGGGCCTGGGCACGGTGTATTCGGTCACCACGGTGCGCCGCAAGCCCGATGCGGGCGGCGATTACAACGTCTGCCTGATCGACCTGGACGAAGGCGTGCGCCTGATGAGCCGGGTTGAAATGGCCCCCGTCGACGCCGTGCAGGTGGGCCAGCGGGTGCAAGCCCGCGTGGTGGTCGACAAGGGCCAAGGCATGGTGGTGTTTGACCCGGTCGATGCCGTTGCCACGGCCAAACCCGTGCCCCGTGGCCCGGCCGCGTCGGCTGCGGTGCACACCTCATTGGGCCTGAGAGCCTTGCGCGGCAGCGCGGCCATTGCGGGTGTGGCCACCTTTGGCTGTGGAGAAGCCACGGGCTTTACCGAGATGGAAGTGCTGGCCCGCGCCGCGCACGCTGCTGTGGCCGATGCCGGACTTAAGATGAGCGACATCGACGGACTGTGCACCGCCAGTGTGATGTCCACCATGTGGCCCATGCCGGTGACCGAGTATCTGGGCATCAACCCCCGCTACATCAACGGCACCATGCTCGGCGGCTCCAGCTTTGTGGCGCACCTCTTGCCCGCCATGATGGCTTTGCAGTCGGGCCAGTGCAACGCGGTGCTGGTGTGTTACGGCAGCACGCAGCGCACGTCCACCTTTGGCCGCGCCGAGATCGCCCAGGCCCGTCGCGTGATGGACCCGCAGCCCTACGAAACCCCTTACGCCCCGATGCAGCCGCTCAGCGCCTACGCGTTGGCCACGCGCCGGCACATGCACCAATACGGCACCACCCGCCGCCAGTTGGCCGAAGTGGCGGTGGCCGCACGCGCCTGGGCGCAGCGCAACCCCGAAGCCTTCATGCGCGATCCGCTGTCGATCGACGAGGTGCTCAAGGCCCGCATGGTGTCCGATCCCTTGTCGGTGCGTGACTGCTGCCTGGTCACCGACGGTGGCGGCGCGTTTGTGCTGGTGCGTGCCGACCGTGCGCGCGATTTGCCGAAGAAACCTGTTTACGTGTTGGGCAACGCCACCGCCAACTGGAACCGCCAGGTCTCGTCCATGCACGACCTCACCGTCACATCGGCCAGCCAGTCGGGGCGCGAAGCTTTTGCCATGGCAGGCCTCACGCCCGCCGACATGAACGTGGTGCAGCTGTACGACGCCTTCACCATCAACACCTTGCTCTTTCTGGAAGATCTGGGCTTTTGCAAAAAAGGCGAAGGCGGCGCATTTGTCGAAGGCGGCGCGATCGCACCCGGTGGCCGCCTGGCGGTCAACACCAACGGCGGCGGCTTGTCGTGCACGCACCCGGGCATGTACGGCATCTTCACTGTCATCGAAGCCGTGCGCCAGTTGCGCGGCGAAGGCGGCGAGCGCCAAGTGGCGGGTGCCCAGACTGCGCTGGCCCACGGCAACGGCGGCACGTTGTCGAGCCAGTCCACAGCCATCCTCGGCACCTTTGAAACCTTGTGAACAAGTCATGATCCGAGATCCCGAAACCTTTGAAGCCTTGCTCGACTCCGTGCGCCGTTTTGTGCGCGAGCGTTTGGTGCCTGCCGAGAACGAAGTGGCTGAGACCGACGAAATTCCCGAAGCCATCGTGCAAGAGATGCGCGAGATGGGCTTGTTTGGTCTGACCATCCCCGAGTCCTATGGCGGCCTGGAGCTGACCATGGAAGAAGAGGCGCGTCTGCTGTTTGAGCTGTGCAAGACCTCGCCCGCTTTCCGCTCGGTGATCGGCACCACGGTGGGCATCGGCTCGCAGGGCATCTTGATGGACGGCACCGAAGAACAAAAAGCCTATTACCTGCCCAAGCTGGCCACGGGCGAGTTGTCGTCTTCGTTTGCACTGACCGAGCCTGATGCGGGCTCGGACGCGGCATCGCTGCGCACCACGGCCATCAAGGACGGCGACCATTACGTGGTCAACGGCACCAAGCGCTACATCACCAACGCGCCGCACTCCAAAATCTTCACGCTCATGGCGCGCACCAACCCGGCCGACAAGGGCGCGGGCGGCGTGTCGGCCTTCATCGTCGACGCCCAATCGCCCGGCATCAGCCTGGGCAAGAACGACAAGAAGATGGGCCAAAAAGGCGCCCACACCTGCGACGTGATGTTTGACAATGTGCGTGTGCCCGCCGCCAACCTGATCGGTGGCCAAGAGGGCCAGGGCTTCAAGACCGCGATGAAGGTGCTCGAAAAAGGCCGCATCCACCTGGCCGCCGTGTGTGTGGGCGTGGCCCAGCGCATCCTGGACGACGCGCTGCGTTACGCGATCGAGCGCAAGCAATTCGGCCAGTCCATTGCCGAGTTCCAGCTGGTGCAGGCCATGCTGGCCGACAGCAAGGCCGAGCTGTATGCCGCCGAGTGCATGGTGATCGACGCCGCACGCAAGCGCGACGAAGGCCGCAGCGTCTCGACCGAAGCCTCGTGCTGCAAGATGTTCGCGTCCGAGATGTGTGGCCGCGTGGCCGACCGTGCGGTGCAGATTTTGGGGGGCGCGGGCTACCTGGCCGAATACGGCATCGAGCGCTTTTACCGCGATGTG
>JBIKHW010000410.1:0-2995 GCA_044361935.1 Limnohabitans sp.
TGCATCGTGGCGCATGATTTTTCTGTCTTTGTAAATGGGGACATGGCTAAAAATTGTTCTGTTCAAGGGGCTGTTGGCGACTGCATGTTGCCACTTTTGGGGATGTTTTGTTGTGTGCTGGTCAAGTACTCAAGCCCAGCACCCCGTTTTTCGGAACACCCGGCATGGACCAGAGGAGATTTACGCAGTACGTTGAAGGTGCTCGCCTGGCGTCAGACGGCGCTTAAACCAATGGGCAAAGATTTTGGGGCAGGGCAGTCAACACAAACATGTTAAAGTAATTTATTAATTACTTATGTATATGACCTCAAGCGCCCGCCCCAAACTGCGAACCCAGGAACGCCAAGCCGGCTTGGTTCAGGCGGCGTTGCAACTGGCGGCTGAAAAAAGCCCTGTTGAAATCACCACGGGTGATCTGGCTCAAGTGGTGGGCATCACTCAGGGTGCAGTATTCAAGCACTTCGAAAGCAAAGAAGCGATTTGGCTTGCAGTGCTCGATTGGGCTCATCAGGCCTTGATGGCGCGTTTGCAAGCGGTGGTGACCGAGCCTGGGCCGCAAGTGGCACATATTGAGGTGTTACGCGCTGTGTTCATGGCGCACATTCAATTTGTGCAGGCCTATCCGGGTGTGCCGCGCTTGGTGTTCCAGGAGTTGCAGCATGCCAAGGCCACGCCGCTCAAAGAGCGGGCGCAATCGTTGATGCGTGACTACCGCCAGTTGGTGATGGGCCTGCTGGATGAGGCCGTGCAAGCGCAAAGCATTTCAGCGCAACTGGATATCACTGCAGCCACGGTGCTGTTCATGGGTGCCGTTCAGGGGCTGGTCATGCAGTCTTTGATGGCCGGTTCACTGCAAAGCATGCACCTGCAAGCCGCAGCTGTTTTCAATATTTACGCCAACGGCTTACCCCGTGTACCCGCGCGCACTACCAGGAAAAAAACATGAAGTTGTCAAGTTTGAATCGGCGCCGTGGGCTGATGATCGCCGGGGCCATGGCCTTGATTGTGGCGATTGGTTTCGTGGCCTTTCGCATCGGCCCACTGTCTCCAACGCGGCTCACCGTGGTGCGCGTCACCCATGACAGCCTCACGCCTTCGGTGTTTGGTGTGGGCAGTGTGGAAGCCAAGCAAAGCTGGCTCATGGGGCCGACGGTGGCGGGGCGTGTTTTGCGCGTGCATGTGGATGTGGGTGACAAGGTCAAGGCAGGCCAATTGCTGGCCGAGATGGATCCCGTCGACTTGGAGCAACGTCTGTTGGCGCAAGAGGCGGCATGGGCCAAGGCGCGAAGCGTTCAGGTGGCGGCTCAAGCGCAGGTGTTGGATGCCAAAGCGAGACAGGCGTTGGCCAGCACCAATTTGCTGCGTCAAAAGGACTTGGCGCGGCAAAACTTCATCAGCCAGGGTGCGCTGGAAGTGCGCGAGCAAGAATTGATTTCAGCCGACGCCGCTTTTCAAACGTCTCAGGCGAACCTGCAGGCGGCTGGGCAAGACCTGCAGCGTTTGCAGGCGGAGCGCGCTGCGGCCTCGCTGCAACGCCAAAACACACGCCTGTTGGCTCCCGCCGATGCGGTGGTGATCAGCCGCGATGCCGAAGCCGGCAGCACCGTGGTGGCCGGGCAACCGGTGTTGCGCCTGGCCAATCCCGCCAGCCTGTGGGTCAAGATGCGCGTAGACCAAAGCCGCTCTGCTGGATTGGCCGTGGGCTTGGGGGCCAAGATCGTGCTGCGCTCGCAGCCGCAGCAGATCTGGACGGGCCAAGTCGAACGCTTGGAGTGGCTTGCCGATGCGGTGACCGAGGAGCGGATCGCCCAGGTGGGTTTCAGCGAGATTCCGCCTGCGGCGTCGATTGGCGAAATGGTCGAAGTGACGCTGGACTTGAAGGCCACGGCCGATAGCCCGGTGGTGCCGCAAGCCAGCGTGCAACAGCACCAGGGGCGCAGCGGGGTGTGGCGCGTGGTCGCTGGCCAGATCGAATTTGCGCCGGTGCAATGGGGTGCGTTCAGCCTGGACGGCCGCATTCAGGTCTTGAGCGGTCTGCAGGCCGGCGACAGCGTCGTGGTTTACAGCGAAAAAGCGCTCAAGCCCGGGGCTGGCTTTCGGGTGGTGGATGCCTTGGTTAAACAGGCCAAGCCATGATCAATTTGGCGCTGCGCGACATTCAGCACAGTTGGGCCAAGTTCATTCTGACCGGGTTTGGTTTGGGCTTGCTGATTGGCGTGACGCTGACCATGGCCGGCGTGTTTCGCGGCATGGTGGACGATGCACAGGCGCTGCTGAGCAACAGTGGCGCCGATCTGTGGGTGGTTCAAAAAGGCACCCAAGGCCCTTACGCGGAAGCGTCCAATTTGAAGGACGACCTGGTGCGCAGTATTCAAGGCATGCCCGGGGTTGCCAAGGCGGCCAACATCACTTACTTCACGATGCAGATCCAGGCACGCGGTGGTCGTGAGGCCCGCGCCATGGTGGTGGGGATTGAACCTGGCACGGCCGGCTTGCCCGGTCAGCCGGGCCATCTGGTGGCGGGACGTCATCTGACGCGCAGCCATTACGAGGCCGTGGCCGATATCAAAACCGGCTTGGCCCTGGGCGACACCGTGCAGATTCGCCGCCATGCGTACGCGGTGGTGGGCTTGACCCAAAGAATGGTGTCTTCGGGTGGCGACCCGATGGTGTTCATTGCCTTGAAGGATGCTCAGGAAGCCCAATTTTTGAAAGACAACGATGCGCTGGTGAACGACCGCGTGCGCACCAGCGCCAACCCAGCGTTCAACCGGCCGGCAGTGCCGGGTTTGCTGGACGCGGTGCAGAACTTGCAAATCAGCAGCCGCAATGTGAATGCGGTTTTGGTGCAAGTTGCGCAGGGCCATCAGGCTGCGCAAGTGGCTGAGCCCATTCGCCGCTGGAAGCACCTGACGGTTTACACCCGCCGTGACATGGAAGAGATATTGGTGGAAAAACTGATTGCCACCTCGGCCAAACAGATCGGCATGTTTTT